>CAWUOD010000054.1:0-10839 GCA_963923115.1 uncultured Singulisphaera sp. | reverse complement strand
GCTCGGAGATGTGTATAAGAGACAGAATCAATTCCTGCCGACGCTTGCGAATAACGGTCCAAATTGCGGACATCGTTGCTTCGCTGGTGGACTCTTTTACACCAAATTCGATTGCAAGCAATGCCCTTAGGCTCGAATCAAAATCCGATCCGCCCTCCCCCTTCCCAGCAAAATCGGTTGCGGCAGGCCCTAATAGTCTCTTGACGCCCTGTCTAAGTACTCCCTCAAGTCGTGAAAGGTCGTCCTCCCCCGAATCGTCTTCAATACCCCACTCCCGTTGCATACGGCTCCATTTTTGCCTCAAATCGGGCATCGGATCTTCCAAAAACCAATACTTGATAGCCACTGCATGAAGGCGAATTGGCCGTGGCGTTCCTTTCATTGCCAGGCGCAGCATCAGGGAAACCCCATCCTGAAGGGGAGCGACGCGGTCATTTTGTTTGAAATAGGTGCCTTCCGGAAAAACCAGAACCGACCTTCGCCCCTCCCGCAACATTCCGACTGTTTTTTTCACGCTAACAAGGTCGGGGCCATCGCGAAAAATACTGTATGCCCCCATTCGACGGAGAAGCTCCCCCATCAATTCACTCTGTTTGAAAAGGTGGTGGGAGGCAAGGAAGTGAAACCATCGCCCGGATGCCTCCGCAAGTTTTCCCAATACAAATGGGTCCTGCCCGCTTTGATGATTGGAGCAAAGAAGGATTCCGGCACCCTTCCGGTAGCTTTCCATCAAGTTTTCCAGGCCGGGAAATCGCCACCTTTTGATATTGAGGACCAGCGGAAAATAATAAGGTGTGATGTGCCTGATCAGATCAAGAGCCCAGGTGGATTCCTCAGGGGGAATGAACTGGTAAAGCTCTGGAAAGTAGCGTTGGGGCATGAAGGACACCTGACACGAACAGGGAACCAAGCATGAAACGGGGAAATATTTGGACCTCTGATTGAAATAGGATTCCCGATCCCCACCGGTCTTGTTTTTGTCGGAAAATTATCCCTGCAACACCATTTCGCGGCTTGTGCCGGATTTCATGAAAACCTCCGGCATTCCGGCAAATTCACCAATCATTGCCGAAGCCATTCCCATTTGGCGCGGCATTTCCACATCAAATCGGGGATTGTCCCCCAAAAAAAGGATCTGTGAGGGCCGGAAACCGGCTCGCTTGGTCGCAATTTCGTAAAAGTGCTTGGCTGGTTTGCGCCAACCCACTTCCGAGCTGATTACCACCTCGGAAAACACTTTGAGTTGCGGAAATACTTCCAAAAGATTTCGCAATCGATGGTCAAAATTGGATGCGATCCCAAGACCTATCCCTCTCTGTTGGGCCAAATAAATCCATCGCTCAAGGTCCGGATCCAGGGACCATGCCTCCTGAGTGCCAAAAACCGCATACAAATCCCGGAAACAATCGCGTATTCCGGACATTTCCGGAAAACTTTCCCGAACAATTGCTTCCCAGCGCTCCAGCTCCCGTTTAGGATCCGTTTTCCAATCCAAGCGATCATCCAACGCTTCTTGCCGGGCAAAAGCTGCACGAATTCTCCGCTTAAGTTCGGGAAGCTCAACAAAATGACCATGTTTGCGAGCCAGGTTTTGATAAATCTCGGAAACGGAAGGACGAGGATGAAGGATCGTTCCCACAGCATCGAAATAGATAAATCGGATCACGGCAAAGTTCCTCCCAGTTATCTTACCGGCCAAAACCTCGCCGTTTAACTCAAGTTCCTTGAAGGAAAGGGTTTTCATGGGATCTTCCCGTTCTAAACTAAGATTGACCAAATAAATAAGGAATGTTTCATGCGAACCACCAAAGGCCGGATGTTTGCCGGGCTTACCGTTGCCATTGTGACCCCGTTCAAGAACGGACAGGTTGATTACGCCACCCTCAGGAACATGGTCGATTGGCATGTCACCCAGGGTACGGATTGCCTCGCACCCGTGGGAACAACCGGAGAGTCTCCAACCGTTGATCACGAGGAACACGAAAAAATCATCGAAACTGTTGTCCAACAGGCGGCAGGCCGAATCAGGGTTACGCCAGGCACAGGATCCAACTCGACCAAGGAAGCAATTAGGCTGACAAAATTCGCCAAAAAGGCTGGGGCGGATGGGGCCCTTATGGTCGGCCCCTATTACAACAAGCCCACCCAGGAGGGATATTACCTTCACTTCAAGGCAGTCGCCGAGGAAGCGGGTATCCCGATTATCCTTTACAATATTCCGGGACGAACCGCTTCGAATATTCTCCCTGAAACTATCGCTCGACTTGCGGAAATCCCTCAAGTTGTCGCGATCAAGGAGGCAACTGGCTCACTGGATCAGGCAAGCCAAATCGCGGCTCTTTGTGATCTGACAATTCTTTCAGGCGACGACAGTCTCACCTTGCCTTTGATGTCTGTTGGCGGAGAGGGAATTGTGTCTGTTGTGGGGAATCTCGTTCCCGGGGATATGAAAGCAATGGTCGAAGCTTTCTCCAGGGGACAGTTGGAAACCGCGGTGAATTGGCACCGTAAACTTTTCTTCCTCTGCCGGGACCTATTGGGAATCGCCACAAATCCGATTCCGGTCAAAACCGCCCTCAAGCTGTTGGGAAAAGACACGGGTGAATTGCGACTTCCCCTTTGCCCTTTGGATGCTGCTGGTGAAGCGAAAGTCCGCCAATCCCTGGTCAACTACGGCCTGTTATCCAGCTGAGTTCGGGTATTGGCGTTTGGGGATACAGGATTGACCGGACTACCCAATACCGGCTCAATTGTGATGTCATCCACATAAACCGAGCCCATTCCTGACAACGCGACGACCCCCCGGATTCGGCCAGATGCCGGAACCTGACGATAAATTGTCACCTTGCGCCACCCTTGAGTCTGGGTGGTGCGATATGCCAGGGGTTCGCCCGAGGCGCTGTCATAGAAAAGGGCTCCATCCACTGAACCGACGATTGGCTTGGGCACATTGATCCATGCGCTCAATTTCACCCAACTGCCGGGAGCCATTTTCATATCTGGTGTGTGGATGGCTATAAAAGCCCTCTCCAGAGCGGCAGGAGGATTGGTTTTATCCTTGGGATCAAGTCGCAATTCCAGGGCTTGTTCACCGGTTTTTCGTTCATTTCTGACTCTTTGAATAGTCGAGGTCACATCCTCGAGCGGGATATCCCGCTGGGACATCCATCCTTGGGGACCTTGCCCCTGCGCCAATTCAAAATCACCCCCATGAAGCAGGTTCTCGCCCGTTTTAAGACCACTTGTGGATGCTAACCACCTGTAATGGGCCGGGAGGCTATAAAACCCCGAAAGACTGGGGGCGCCCGCCAGGTTGTCAAAATCTTCCAATGCATGATTCCAACAAGCCCTTTGAAGGATCCGCAAAGGTCTCATTGCGCGCATGGCCTCCGCATGGGCCTCCAAATGGTTCCCTGTGTTGAAATGACTCCTTGCGCTTTCCCAATAGGATTTGGACTTCGCAATAAGTGCTTGACCATCGGGCTGCCCTCGGCCAAGCCCCTCAAGATCCGCATAAATTCTGGCTGTCCGGTCAATACTTATCCCCGCGAGGTCTACGGCCCACTGCGCGGCAGTCGGCGCCATTTTTCGTTGCAGGTCCTGAAAACGAACAACCAATCCCGTCGGGCTCAAATCCGAAGTGAACACAACGGCACCGGTCAAATTGAATTCCTTGAACACAATTTTGTATCCGCCTGTAACTCTCTTCCAGGGCAGCGAACGCACTTGACATGGGCTTACTTCCCAGGCCTGGTAGCCCGCTGGTATGGCGGGGATAACCATGGACAATTCCGCCAAAGCCCCTTGTGGGACCGCGCACTGGGCCCCACGCCCCATCCATATGGGCAAAACCAAAATGGATTTGTCCGAACGCAGCACCGCGGCTTTGACATCAGGATTACTTGTCTCGATCCAGAATGGTTTTTCGGCAGCCAAAAGGACAGGCTCAAGTAACTGGAATTCCTGATTCAACAGGGCCATCTGCAGCAATCGGTCACGGCCCGCCTGAGGATCCGAAAGCGCCGCATCAGACCAAAATCCCAGGCCCTTGATACCACTTGCCAGAGCGGTGTATGCAAGAAGCCGAATCTGCTCGGGAGATGGGCCCGCGGGATCAGGCGAGGTACCCGCCTCTTGCTGGCTCGGGACAACGGTCCATTCTGGCGGATGCGCCTGAATCCAGGTCCATGTGTAAACCCCATCCAGGGAGAGATTTCGACGCTGCATAAGCCAATCACGATAACCCGTCAAATCCAGGGTGGTTCCCAAAGGAAAACGATGGGCCCCCAAAAGGACCTGATCAATTCCCTTGGCATAACGACCAAATCCATCCGCTACATCCACAAAAACCGGACGGTTAGGGTCGGCGCTTTTGTAAGACTGGGACATACGCACTGTTTGGGGCACTTTCTCCATCGCCATGTTGGAACCGAGGTCCCAGCCCAAAACGGCATCCTGCTCCAAAAACCTACCCATCCTCCTGGCCAGCAGGGAGGCATTTACCGTTCCGGAAGTCAGATTCCCACCGCTTGCCAAAGCACCCGGTGTCTCCCCTGTGCCCGAAACCGTCTCCGTTGTCATTTGTCCCAAACCGGGAACAACCCAAAAACCCTGCGTGACCGCGTCATCCAGGAGCCCCTGTGGAGTTGCACCATCCATCCAGAGGGTATTGAATCCCGCATCCCGGAGGGTTTTCAGGGGTGTGCCGGTATGCCGAACACCCCTCAGGAAAAACTTTTGCCCCCCTACCTCAAGATGATTCCCGCGAACTTTAACCTCGGAAATCCGACGGGTGACCGATCCTGGGGTTGCCGTGGACGGGGTGCCCGGGTTGCCCGCCAAACCGCCAGGGTTTTTCGACTCGGTTAGAGGACCGGCCTCAAGATCATCAAACCACACCTCGACATTCCCCGGTCCTACACCCACATTGACCAATATTCGGTCCACATAGGCATCCACAGTGGACAACTCCCGCTTGGCTTCAAGCTGAAGAATTTGCTGCTGTTCCTTGAGTTTTTTGGTGGGCTGGCGGAGGGTCAATTGTTGCCAACGATTGGTCAACTGGTAGGTATCGCCTGGCAATACCGCTGTAAGTGCCCTGTCCGGATTGGCCGGATCTCGCTCTTTGGGTAAAACCACACGGCACAAGATCTGGAGGCCGGGCCTGTTGGCCCTTATCCAGCACCCAATGGCAAGCTCTTCGGAAACAGGGGCCTTACCAATGTCAATAAAATAAGGAACATAGGCAGGTTTGGTTAGCGAAATTTTGAGTTCTTCGCTCCTTTGGCCGCTGTGATAAATCTCCTCAGTAATCCGATGGCTTTGAACCGTTACCGGACCGGTGGCTTGTCCAGCTTGGAAAAAAGTATCCCGCGCCTCAAACCCAAGATTAAGGGCCTGCTGGGCCATGCATGGCAAGGCAAACAACAACCATAAACCTGTTGCCGACAGTAAGTTTCGCCAGGTGCGTACCATGCCCGCCTCCGCAAAGGGATCCATCTCGACGGTTTAACACGGCCTTGGTAAATGGGGCAAGCTCAGTTTTGACTCCCATTGGGAAAATCCAATGTTTACGGCCCCCTCCAGGGAACCCAATTGCATAAAAATATTAAAAACAAACCAATTCAAAAAACAAAATAAAATAAACAATATAAACAATTAGGCCAAAATATCCTTGACAACTCTCGACTTGGATCCTGCCGTCAAATGCTCTGCCCTGCCATTTTGATACCAGGTGAGTCTGGAATGATCCAAGCCAAACTGGTGCAAAATAGTCGCCTGAAAATCATTTGGATTCACCACATCCACTACCGCCCGGTGGCCCACTTCATCGGTTGCGCCGTAGGTGATCCCGGGTTTGATTCCACCTCCAGCCAACCAAATCGAAAAGCCTTGTCCATTATGATCACGGCCGGTGGTCGCATTCAGTTCACCCTCGCACACCGGAAGCCTGCCTATTTCCCCACCCCAATGAACTATGGTGGAATCGAGCAAACCCCTTTGCTTAAGGTCAATAACCAAAGCAGCCGAGGGCTGATCGGTTTGAGAACAGATTTCGGAAAGTGTTCCTTTCAAATTATCATGATTGTCCCAAGGCTGCCCCCCAAGGAAGAGCTGGACAAACCGCACGCCCCTTTCGACCAACCTGCGGGCAATAAGGCACCTTTCACCGTAGGATCTCGTTTTGGCCTGATCCAGGCCATAGAGTTTTCTTATGTTCTCGGGCTCCCGGGAGAGGTCAAACGCTTCCCTTGCGGAATCCTGCATTCTGGCAGCCAATTCAAAACTGGAAATCCGCGCTTCCAATTCCGGATCAGGTCGGGATGCCCCGCCCTGGTTTGTTTTTAAATGGATCTGATTAATCTTTGTCAAAAACGCGAGGTTCCTTGCCTGCGGGAGTCCCCTGGTCTCTTTTGGCGGATCCAAATCCAATATCCTTGGTTCTGATGGCCTTAGAACCGTGCCTTGGTAAATCGGGGGCATGAAACCCGATGTCCAGTTGCCCGCTCCATCCACAGGATGGCCTGCCGGATCCCCAAGAACCATATATGCCGGAAGATTTTGAGACGGATTTCCCAAACCATAAACCAGCCAGCTCCCCATGGTCGGACGACCGGTTACCCCGGCGATCCCACCATGAAAATAACGAATCGACACCTCGTGTCCATTGTGACCGGTATGCATGGATCGGACAACGCAAATGTCATCCACAATCCTTGATGTCCACGGAAGTAGCTCTGAAACCTCGGTCCCGCATTTCCCATTCCTGGAAAATTTAAAGGGACTCCCAAACAGGGTCTTGCTCGCCCTTTTGATAAAGCTATACCCAACATCGCCTTTGTATTCTTTTCCATGCAAGCGGGAAAGTTCCGGTTTGGGATCCAGAAGGTCCACATGACTTGGCCCGCCATGCATGAAAAGCGAAATCATCGCTTTTGCCCGTGGGGGATGGTGGGGAACCCTTGCCAACATGTTGGCAGGCAAATTTTCTCCCGGTTTGGTGACATTTGCAGGGGCGGACTCCCCAAGGAGACTGGCAAGTGCCAAACCACCCAGGCCAGTGGCCTGGCCAAGAAACTCCCGCCTGAGAATTCCGGTTGGGAAATGGGTGATCGCCTGGAGTGCCTGCGTTTTTTTTTGATTAGGGAACATGGAGGAACTCATTGGAAATCATTAGTTGATGGGCCAGGTGGGCAACCGCGGCCTTGTCGGGAAATGGTGCTTTATTCGATCCCTTATCCGGAACGACCGGCCCTGGCGAGGCCTGGGATCGCACAAGCTCAACCGAAAGGGCCCTCTCCTCCGGGGTTGGATCTCTCAAAAGCACTCTTTGCCAGGCTAAAACCACTACCTGCTCCAGAATTTTATCCGTTTCTTTTTTGTCTATCTGAAACTTTTCCAACTCTGATAGCACCTTTGAAGCCAGGTGATTTGCCTGGGTATGCACAAAATTGCCGTTCAAAAGCATCAAAGCCTGGGGCGCGTTGGTCGCGACTACCCTTTTTTCGCACATCACCATGTTGACCGGCTGATCGAACGCCCCCAGGAGCGCGACCGGTTTTGACCTCTTTTGCTGTAAATAAATCGATCGTCTTGGCTTGTCATCGGGCGCGAGGACCTGGCCCGAGATATCCTCCACAACAGGAACAGGGGGCCCATATTGTGTCGAATCCAGACGCCCGGCGGCGGCCAGAATCCTGTCCCGCAGCACCTCCGCTTCGAGTCTCCGCGTCGGATAACGGTGAAGCAAAAGGTTGCCACCATCCAATTTATCACCGATATCGGAATGTTGAACCGACTGTTGCCAGGTCCTCGAATTGAGAATTAGTCGATGGATCGACTTGAGACTCCACTTCCGTGCGGGCAATTCCAGGGCCAGCCAATCCAACAGTTCCGGATTGCTGGGTGCTTGCCCCAATCGGCCAAACTCCGCGGGTGTATCCACCAAACCCGAAACAAAATGGTGCATCCAGATACGATTGGCCATGACCCTGCCAAAAAGCGGATGAATTCCGGATGTCAAATGGCGCGCATAAGCCAATCTCCTGCCAGAGGTATGGGAATAAGGCCCCTTTGATGGAATGTACACGGGCTTCAAATCAGGCGAAAGCACCGTCAGATCAGCCGGGGGCAATTCGTTTTTGGGTTGTCGGGGATCGCCTCTGTAAAAGAGCCTTGTTGGTGGCAAAGCACCGGTTTCATCGAGAACCATGACAAATCCCTCCGGGGGCTTGCCCGATCCTTTTGCCAAAGCTTTATCCCTGAGAGCCTTCACCTCGTCCGCGCCCGGCTGGTTGTATTGGTAAAGCACCCCACCGGAGATCACCAGATTGGGATGCCTGGCCACCAGATCTTTCTGGTCCGGGGTGCGCTTTTCAGCAGGGGCCTCAAACGCCTCCCTTAGTTTGGTCCGAAGTGGATCCTGGTATTTTTGAAGTTCTTTCTCATATGCCTCCCGAACCAGGACCGACTCCCTTTCGCCGGCAATATTCATACCTTTTGCGATGTCGGCATCAACCTCGGCTGCCTTTGCGCGATCCTTGTCTGTGTGGAGCGAAACAAGCCGCTGCCCCGGCCCACGCCATTGGGACGGATTGATCGCCGGTTCAAGTATGGCTCTCAACCGAAAGTAATCCTCTTGAGAGATTGGATCATATCGATGGTCATGACATTGCGCGCACCCAACAGAAACCCCCAAAAGTGCCCCTGAGAAAACTTTGATCGTATCCACCATCACCTGCTCGGCTCCTTCAGCCGATCCCGAGCCCGGCACCATCCTTAAAAATCCGGTGGCGGCCAAGGTCTCCGATTGGGCGGATGTCAAATTGGACCACGGCCTTGGAACCAGCTCATCCCCAGCCAACTGCTCCAGGATGAATTGATCCAGAGGCAGATCCCGGTTGAAGGCGCGAATTACCCAATCACGGTACCGCCATGCATGCTCCCTAGGCGTATCCGACGAGCCATCACCCTCGGAATCCGCATAGCCGACAACATCAAGCCAATGCCTTGCCCAGCGTTCCCCATAAGCGTTCGACGCTAGCAATCGATCAATCGCTTTGGACCATTTTTCCGGGGTTTTATCCTTTGCAAAAGCCTGTAATTCCTCATGGGAAGGCGGCATCCCTGTCAAATCCAATGCCGCCCGAATCAAAAGCTCCCGGGGTCCAGCGGGTGAATTGAAACCCACTCCTTTTTCAGATAGCTTTTTGCCAACCAATGTGTCGATGGGATTTTGTGTCCCATCACCAGGGATCTCCGGCTTTTTTAGCGGCACAAATGCCCACCATTCACGATCCTCCTCCGTGATTCCCAAACCGGGGGGCAATCGTTCAGGCTCCGGTTTTTTGGTGATGGCTCCTTCCCGAATCCATCTTTCCACCAGGGCGATTTTTTCCACCGGAACCTTTTTCTCGCCGGGTGGCATATCCCCCTGGACCATTCTTTCCCAAAGCGGGCTTTTGGGGGCATTTCCTTCGACAAGGGCTGTACCTGAATTCCCCCCCCTTACCGCAAACCTTTTAAGCCGAAGGTCCAATCCCCCCTTGGGTTTTTCCGTTCCACCATGACAATCGAGGCAATACGCCTTTAGGATGGGCCGAATATCCGTTTCAAAATCGATTTTTGAGACTTTATTGGAATTTGAGGACCCCGCGTTTTGGTTTCCTAAAAGAACAATCGAGGACAAAATCAACCAAAGGGGCATGGAAAAGGCCATCCAAAGGGGGTACGGATGGAAAAACAAACAGGAAGGCATCGACAATTCTGGCCAGAAGGGCCTGGAAAGTCAACCAGCCAATAAAAGGGGTAAAGCCTGACCAACTAACCCCCAAACCACCAAACATCCAAAATAATTGGCTGGTTTTTACCGTGAATCCGTCGAAGCGGAAACCGTCGAGCCAATCAACCAATCCATTTTTTCACCTGCATGGGACACAAGGTAAAGCGATTTCTCATTGGATTCAGGAAGAAAATCGACTCTTGTCCGCGCGCCCTCTTGTCCGCCTGGCAGGGGAAAGAGACTTTCAAGTCGAAATTGTTTCGAACTTAATACCAACACTTTGGCAATGGAAGGCCTGCCCCCATTTGTGTCCGGATTCGCGAATACCAACTGGGGCACTGGCCTCCCATCCCAAACAACAATCCCGTGGGAGACCAGATGCTGATAGTTGACATCCTGCGGCAGCTCGGTCCTGATACCCATGGAACTAAACCAGTTCGCGACCCGATCACGGTCGGGCGGAGAAACCTCCCAGGCAAAGCAATCGTCCCAAAAAAGGTTCCAGGAGTCATCTGTAACCGGGATTGGTCGCGTTACCGCATAAAATGTTCCGGCGCCAAAAATCAGAAGAATGGCGGCAGCCAGGGCCCCGATCGCCATCCTGCCCCTGGTGAAGTACTTTCGGGAATTTGCACCATTGGGGGACGGTACATGGGTCGGTTTTCCATCAAGGCGCTTGCGAATCCTCTCCGCAAGACCCGATGGAATGGTTACCCGGGCCATTTCATTGGCAAGAAATCCATCGAGCGAAAGCTCCTGGGAAACCCAGGCGCGGCATGATTCACAACCAGCCTCGTGAGTGCGCATGGAAACCACGGTTTCACCCAGTTCCCGGTGACTCTCACCCTGTCCCAGCCTCCACAAATATTTGAAAAGCTCACAATCCATTTGGATTCCTTTAAGGTTCCAGAGGAACTCTTTTTCGGGGCCTTAATCCGACCCTTTAATACCCAATTGGTTTCTCAACCATGACCTTCCCCTGGCAATCCTTGACATTACTGTTCCCATCGGAATTTCCAGGTGCCTGGAAATATCCCGATAACCCATCTCCCCCAAAT
>CAWUOD010000053.1:0-10882 GCA_963923115.1 uncultured Singulisphaera sp. | reverse complement strand
GTCGGCAGCGTCAGATGTGTATAAGAGACAGCCATTCTCACCCCCGAGAACGATTTTCCTCGGAGAAAACACCACTGACGAAATGGGATTTACCGTCATGGGTCTAACGCGAGATACAAAGCCGGAGCCCGGTTCCGATTACCAGACGTTTTTCAAAAAACTCCTGGAGGTTCAGGGAGTGAAAAAGCTTCTGGGGGTGACTCCCTAGCCGATTTTGAAGAATGGTTTGACCAAATATCCCCGGTGGTTGCTTGCATCCGGCCCACAAGGGGATTACCTCAACACTCACATCGCTCTATGCCATCCATTGGCATCGCAAAAAGAACGCCCGATTTCTCGGCGGATTCCTTGCCAATCAAATTCCAAACTGGGCCTCACCAGGGGATGATCCGGATGGATCACCTGAAGAAGCCAAACACCAAACAAATCCAGCTTCGCATCCTTGCGTTTGGGGGTTCTATTTTGCCTGCTTTTTGCAAGATTTCGGGAAAATCCCCGCGAAATCGACTCCACCCCAAACCCACATGCAACCTCAAATTCAAGGCGTTTGGGATGATATGAGGGACAACTATCCAGGAGGCCGATTGGTCTTCGATTGGTTTAAGGTCGCAAACGAAAAGGTGCCTCCGGGGATTTTTCAGGATTCCATCGGCCGATACAGGCGAAAGTGGCCTCTTTGAAACCTGATCATTCCCTTTATCGTAACCCGAATAGCTATCCCTTTTCAGGAACCCAGCCATACCGCCAGCCCAAGGTAAACCATGAAGCCGCGCAGTGCTTTGCTCCTGTTAATAATTGTTTTGTTGTTCGGGATTGCCTCTTGTGGTCACAAACCCGTTCCAACCGAAAAAGCCATCCCCGTGCCACCGCCTGTCCGGGTGGCCAAAGTTCGCCGGGCGGATGTGCCTCGTCTGGTGGAAACCGTGGGAACCGCAAAGGCTTCCGTATCCGTTCAGGTACGGGGGCGTGTGGATGGGCTCATCAAAAAGGTACACTTCAGGGAAGGCGCCGAGGTTCGTCAGGGACAGTTGCTTTACGAGGTTGACAGCGAGGCCTACGAGGCGGGTCTCAAAGAGGCTCAGGCCACCCTTGAGGCATCCCAGGCCCATGAAAAATTAACCCTGATTGAAAGGGACCGCGCGGAAAAGCTCTCCAAGGCAGGCGCATCTCCCGTTGAAATTTTTGAAAAGGCAAGGGCAAGCCATGAGAGCGCAATCGCCGCCGTGGCCCGCGACAAGGCTAAGCGTGATGTCGCCCAACTGAATCTCTCTTATTGCAAGGTCATGGCGCCTATTTCGGGAATCGCGGGAAAAATCGAGACCGACGGGGGAAGTCTGACTCGCGGATATGATCTTCGACCGGTGATCACAATCAATCAGTCGCAACCGATCTATGTCGAATTTGCCCTTCCTGAACGGATGTTGCCACTGGTCCGGGCAGCCGCGCGGGGCTCCGCTCCCTTCCGGGTCGAAATTCGCAAATCCAGCAACTCCAAGCCAATGGCGGGAACCGTGCAATTCATCGACAACCAGGTCGACCAGCTCACGGGCTCCATCACCTTGCGGTCGGAATTCGCCAACCTGGATTCGGCCATTTGGCCGGGGGAATTCTTCGAGGTGACCGTGATTCTTGCGATTGACACCGGTGTACTGACCATGCCCCTGGCGGCCCTTGGCCAGGGAGCCCAGGGGGCTCATGCCTATGTGTTTGAAAAAGACAATACCGTTCGTTTAAGACAGATTAAAACCCGCCGGATTGATCGGGATCTGGTGCTGCTTGAAGGTGGCCTCGAGGAAGGGGAACTTGTGGTGACCGAGGGGGGTGTTCGACTCCTCGACGGAATGAAGGTCAATCGGCTGGACGATAAGGGTGGGCCGTGACAAACCCTGGCGGGGCTATCCTGAAAACGCTTATACAAAGACCGGTCGCCGTTCTTCTGGCCCATGTTTGCCTGGGGCTGTTTGGCATCATGGGTTGGATGAATCTGCCTTTTAACCGGATGCCTGATGTAGAGTATCCGACCTTGATGGTGGGCGCATCCCTTCCCGGAGCCACGCCCGAGCAGATGTCGTCCTCGGTCGCGGCACCCATCGAGGAGAAAGTGTGTGGAGTCGTTGGTCTTCTCGATTGCACCACTTCCTGCGTTTCGGGATTCGCCTCGATCACCCTGCGCTTTCGTCCGGGCGAGGATATGGGCCGGGCCATGGGCGAGGTGGGGCGGGCCCTTCGGGCCGCAGGCCCGGACCTTCCGGCGGAAATGACCGAGGCACCCACCTGCAGCCGCTACAACCCGACAGATACTCCCCTGATCTACCTCGCGCTCGAGTCACCAAACACTCCGGATTCGGAACTTGAGGAAATGGCCCACCGGCTTGCCACCACCCGATTGGGGAACCTGCCCGGGGTGGCCAGGGTCCAGGTGCTTGGAAGTGGTCCATTTGCCTGGGTTGTTCGCAACGACCCCAGGGAATTGGCCCGTCGAAATATTTCGCCCGCAACTGTAATGGCGACACTGGCCCACCAGGGGAACGAGCGCCCCTGGGGCCGGCTCATGGGCCCTGTCGCGGACATTCAGCTCGAAGGAACAGGGCCCATCAGCGGCGAGGCGCTTCAACCGTCCCAAATTGCCATTCCTGGTCTGAACGGACCCGCGCCGTCGAATAAACTGCCTGTTTGGCTATCGGATGTGGCATCCGTGTCCGCGGAGGCAACCGGCTTCAGGGTCGGCCATTGGAGAAACGGGCAACCCTGCCTGATTATCGCCCTTTATCGGGAGGCCGGAGCCAACGCCCTGGCGCTGTCCACCGAAGCGCGGAAAGTGATGGAGGAAATCCGGACAACCCTGCCCCCGGGCGCGGAATTGCATCTTGTCAATGACAATTCCAAGCCGATTCGGGACGCGCTCAACGAAATGATTATCACATTATTTTTATCGCTTTTAACCGTATTGGGAATCATCGGTCTGGGCCTTCGTGACTGGCGTGGGACGCTTATCGCTTGTTCCGTGGTGCCTTTGAGCCTCGCGGGAATCGCGGGGTTCATGTGGCTCGCGGGATTCAGCCTCAACACACTCACCCTCCTTGCGCTGAGCCTGTCCATCAGTTTTGTGGTCGATGACGCGGTTGTTGTCCTTGAAAATATCATCCGCCACAGGGAGATGGGAAAGGACCGGGTCCATGCTTCGGTGGAAGGGGCCTCCGAGGTGGCGTTCACCATGTCATCGATTACGGTCTCGCTATTGGCCATATTCCTGCCTGTGCTTTTGGTCCCGGATATATTGGGGAAAATGTTCAGGGAATTCGCCCTTACGCTTATGGGTTGCATCACCCTATCGGGATTTGTCAGCATGCTTTTGGTGCCGGTGCTTTGCTTGTGGATGCCTTCAAGGGTTCCGGCCAAAGCAATGGACAAGCATCGTGATCCCGGGGCGAGGCATGGGATTTATCAAGGTCTTTTGAGATGGCTGATAGACCACCCGCTTGTCGGCATCGCCGGAATGGCGCTTTTCCTGGTTGGAACGGCATTCATCTCGGGCAAGGTCCGAAAGGGATTTCTTCCCGAGGAGGACAAATCGTTCCTGCTGCTTTTCACCCAATCCGAGCCACAGGCCTCCTGGGAAAGGATTCGGTCCTCCCACCGGGAAATCTGGCGAATATTGGCCGAGGTGCCTGAAATCGAACACCATCTGACTTTTCTTGGTTCCGGCGACCTCAACAACAACGCCAACGATGGAACAATTCTCCTACGACTCAAATACCCGCCCCGGCGATCCTTGGGCGAGATCACCATGGACATAAGGGCCAGGCTGGATGGGCAATGCCCACTCAAATGCCGGGTTTTGAATTTTCCCTCGCTTTATCTGAACACCAAAAAGATAAAAGGCTTGTACCAGGTCCAGGTGACTTCGGCCGAAAACACGCGGCTTGCAAAAACCGTTGAAAAAATCCGATCATGGATGGAGAAAGAGGGGCGTTTTCTGGATATCGATTCGGACCTCGATCCGGGGGTCCCCACACTGGAAATGATTCCTGACAGGGCACGAATGGCCCTGGCGGGTTTTACCGCCACGGATGGAGCCGCGGCGTTGTACGCCTCATTTGGTCCGACCTTTGCCGGCAAGTTATGGGTTCGCGATGCGACCCGATCGGTTTATGTTGGATTGACAGAAAAAGCTCTGGAATATCCTTCAACAATCGATCTGTTAAGACTGGATCGCGAAAACGGGGAGACTCAAGGGGGCAAAGCACCATTGCCGGAATTTGTGGGCACAGCCCCGGCCTTGAGACCGAGCACGGCAAACCGTTACAACAGGCTTGCGGCCGCTTCGATTTCCTTCAATTTTTCACCCGGAGTCGACACCGCCGCCACCCTGCGGGCGCTGGAAGCGGAATTAAACGAGGTGTCCGGCGACGGCGTCCAGGCGGCCCTGGTGGGAACCGCCAAGGAGGTTATCAATTCCCTGGCACGCGCCTTGCCCATGGTGGTTTTGTCGTTTGTGGTGATGTATTTGACTCTTGGATTCCTCTATGAATCCCTTGGTCATCCGTTGACCGTGTTGGCGACCCTTCCCTCCGCGCTTTTGGGTGGATTGGCGGGGTTGTGGATTTTTGACCTCGAATTGGATATTTACGGGTTTTTTGGTCTTTTGATGTTGCTTGGAATCGTCAAGAAAAACGCCATAATGCTTGTGGATTTTGCCCGTCAAAGACAGCGCGAAGGGGTGGGGGCCCGCGAGGCAATCCTTGAGGCCTCGATGGAGCGTCTCAGGCCGATCCAGTTGACCACGCTGGCCGCCGCCGCTGGCGCCTTGCCCATGCTGATTGGGACGGGCTCCGGCATTTCGGTTCTGAAACCTGTCGGCGCGATCCTTTTGGGTGGTCTTCTGGTTTCCCAGGTTGTGACCCTTGCGCTCACCCCTCCCCTGTATCGGCTGGTGGAGGGTGGTTCCCGAAGGGCGCGCCGATTGTTTGATGGAGGCGCGAAATGACCGAATGGTTCATCCGTCGGCCGGTGGGCACCTCCCTGCTGATGGTTAGTCTGGTTTTCGCGGGGCTGCTTGGGTATCGCCAATTACCGGTTGGAAATGTCCCCGAAGTGAACTTTCCCACCCTGGTCGTCACGGCGCGGGCCCTTGGCGCCTCCGCGAACTACATGGAACGGGCCGTCACCACCCCGCTCGAGGAGAAACTCGCCAACATTCCTGGAATCGAGACCATACGCTCAACGAGCGCCCAGGACACCACCACCATTGTGATCCGATTCCGTCTTGGCAGGGACATGAACGAGGCGGCCAACCAGGCCCAGGCGGCGATCGACGAGGCCAGTTCCACCCTTTCCGATTCACTGGAATCACCACCGGTACTGGAAAGGTTCAACCCCGCGGACCAACCGATTCTCCTCCTGGGGCTTCGTTCAAAGATATCGCCACCATGGGAATTGGATGAAAGGGCCAGGCGCGAACTGAGTCCCCGTCTGGGAACCATTCCGGGAGTCGCCAGGGTTTCGATCCTGGGAGGATCTGAAAAAGCGTTGCGCGTCCAATACAGCCCGGTGCTGCTTGCCGGCCACAGGATGGGGCCCCTGACACTGGAAAACCGGGTCAAAAAGGCCAATCCCAATATCCCCGCCGGAAGTCTTGATGGTCCCGTGCGCGCCGTCCAACTGGAAACCCGTGGAGCCTTGCAGGATTTGACCGAGGCGAACGCCGTCCCTTTGCGTTCCCGAAGGGATGGATTGCTTACGCTTTCGGATGTGGGGAAAGCCTCGAATGAAAGCTTCAAATCCGGGGCGGAATCCTGGATCAATGGCGAACCGGGAATCGTGTTGGCGGTAAGGCATTCTCCGGGCGCAAATTCGCTTGAGGTTGTCCGGGCGGTGCGCGAAATGCTTCCCCTTTTGAGGGAATCGCTTCCCGGAGAAACCTCTCTCGAGGTGCTGGCGGACGCCTCGGAACCTGTCGGGGAATCGATTCGCGATCTCCAGATCACCCTTCTGGTCGCGGTGGTCATGGTGGTGATGGTCACCCTGATATTTTTGGGCAATCTCGGTTCGACACTTGTCACCTGCATGGTGGTGCCGGCCAGTCTGGCGGGCACATTGGGTTTCATGTGGTTGATGTCCTATAGCCTGGATAACCTATCGCTTTTGGCGTTGACACTCGCCGTGGGATTTGTGGTCGATGACGCCGTGGTGGTTCTGGAGAACACCCACCGTCTCGTCGAGGGTGGAATGCCCCCGATGGATGCCGCGATAACGGGGGCCCGCCAGATCGGTTTCACCATCCTGTCGATGACCCTCTCATTGACCGCCGTGTTTTTGCCGGTCTTGATGATGAGGGGCGTGGTTGGCAGTCTTTTCCACGAGTTCGCCATCACCCTCTCCGTGGCCATTCTGCTTTCCGGCGTGATTGCGCTGTTTTTTACGCCAATGGTCTGCGCCAGGCTGATCAGGCCATCACGGCGACACACGACGACCGGAAAAAAACCGGGCTTCTTTATGAGGGCCTATCTTCTCACCCTGAAACCCGTGACGGCCTTTCCGCTGGTTTTTCTTTTGTTGGGCGTTTTGTCCGTCCTCTGGACAGTCAATGAATTCCAAAGCATTCCCAAAGGGTTTGTTCCCGCGGATGACCAAAACCGACTCGTGATTTGGACCAGGGTTCGCCCTGGCACTTCCTTCGATCTGATGGCACAAACCCACCAAAAACTCAACAACCTCCTTGCCCGGGATCCGGCGGTGCAAGGGTATGCCACGCTGTTGGGCATCAATGAGTTCAACCATTCGATGGACCAGGGATGCGTCCTGCTTCAATTGCGCCCCCGGGCGGAAAGGGGGCCGCTTGAAACGGTCCGACAACGACTGATTTCCCTTCTCAACTCCGATCCGATGGTGATGACCCAGGTCGTGGTTCCCCCTTCGATTCCGCTCGCGACGATGCTTTATCCCGCATCGTTGCAGTTCACGCTCCAGGGGACCGGACGCGAAAATGTCGATGCGGCGACGGAAAAACTGGTTCAGGCAATGCTGGATTCAGGAACATTCACGAGCCTGCCGGGAAATCCCGATTTGGGCGCCCAAGCCGTTCGTATCGCGATCGATGGGAGGATATGTGGTCTGTTGGGAATCGATCCGGCAATGGTCAACAAAACACTTCAGGCCGCCTACGCGGAAAACAAAACGGACACAATATACGATCGCGATGGTTCCCGCAAAATGATGGTGACCGTGAGCCCGGAATTCCGGCGGGATATCACACAACTGGGATATCTCCAAATTGAGTCAAGAACCGGCGCGCTGATAAAATTCGAACAGGTGGCCGAAATTCAGCCGCTTCGCCTGCCCACGCGCGTCAGGCACACAAACAGGTTGCCTTCCACCACCATTTCGTTCGATCCGGCGCCCGGAGTGACCACGGAGGAGGCGGTGAAAAGGATCGGCGAAATTTCGGAGGCGGTGCTTGCCGGAAATCCGGGTGTGACTGGCAAGCTGGATGGCATGGCAACCGAATACGCCCGGACCGCGACGGGTTTCCCCCCGCTTCTCCTTTTCGCGCTCCTCGTGATTTACCTCATTTTGGGGATCCTTTATGAGAGCTTTGTTCATCCGGTGACGGTCATCTCGGGTCTACCCTCGGCTTGCCTGGGCGGTTTGCTGATTCTCCGGTATTTCTCCATGGAGCTGGATCTTTATGGTTTCCTTGGACTTCTGCTTCTTTTGGGAATCGTCAAGAAAAACGCGATTATGGTCATCGACTTTGCGATTGAGCAGGTCAAGGCGGGGGACTCGCCCCGCCAGGCGATTACAACCGCTTGCACGGCGAGGTTAAGACCCATCCTCATGACGACTTTGGCCGCGATCGTGGGGGCGCTGCCTGTCGCTTTGGGTTGGGGGGCGGGGGGTGAAAGTCGCCAGCCGATGGGACTTGTTGTGGTAGGCGGCTTGATCCTATCCCAATTGGTAACACTCTACTTAACTCCCGCAGTTTACCTTTGCATGAGCCGCCTCGAACCCAGAACCACCAAAGTCGCTTCCTGATGTGAAGATGGGCAATTGGTACCGGTTTTATCAAAGTTGCGGGTTTTCCCGGCCGAATAGTAACAAGAGGTATTTCGTTACTTTGGCGGGTGCGCATGGCTTGGGGTCTGTGGCGCTGTTTCCTCGTCGCCGCCCTTTTGGGTTCGGTGGGAGGTTGCACATCCACAGCGGATTGGATTCGCAAGGGTTTCAAGGTCGGCCCCGATTATTGTCCCCCCACGGTTGAGACCGAACCCGATTGGATCGATGGCGAAAATCCGCTCCTCTCCACTGGCCAGGTGGATGAGGGTGCCTGGTGGGCTCAATTGCGCGATCCGGTCCTCGACAACCTCACATCCGGAGTGCGGGAAAACAACTGGACACTTCGGGAATTGGGCGCGCGGGTCCTTGCCTCCCGGGCCGAACTCGATTTCACCCAGGGCAAATTCTATCCCCAGCGACAAAGCATCGGCGGAGAATATTCGCGCAATGTGTTCAACTTCGACCAGGGCCCCATCCCCGCGACCATCCTGAATCTTTTGGGGTATCAAAAGTGGTACAATACCGGTTTGGCCGCGTTCGCCGTCGGATGGGAAGTCGATTTCTGGGGAAAATACCGCCGCGCCATCGAAAGCCAGTCGGCCGAGTTCGAATCTTCCATCGCCGCCCGTGACCAGGCCATGGTCATTCTCCAGGCGGATGTCGCCGAAGCCTATGTCCAGTATCGGGTGGCCCAAAGCCAGACATCGCTTGCCCGTCGACTCGCCATATTCGAAGGCGAATTGGTCAAACTGAGCCGGATCAAGTTCGATAAAGGCGCGACCTCGGAAATCGACCCCCGCACAAGCGAAACCGCCTACCAGGCCACACGGGCAAAAATTCGCGGATATGAATTGCAGGCGCGGGTCGCGATGAATCGTATCAGTGTCCTGACGGGTCGTCCCCCGCGTAATTTGGAGACGGAATTGGGAGAGGCGGGACTCCCCGAATTGCCGGGAAAACTGATCGTCGGAATCCCGCAAGATCTCATCCGCCGCCGCCCGGACCTTCGACAGGCCGAGCGCAAAGTGGCCGCGCAATCGGCTCGCATCGGTGTCGCAAAATCGGAACTCTTTCCGGCACTGTCCCTGAATGGAAACATCGGGGTCTACTACACCACTCTTGGAAACTTCGCGAAATTGGGCTCGCTGGAAGGGTCTTTCGGGCCCTCCGTCCATTGGAATGTCCTCAACTATGGCCGATTGCTCGCCATGGTCAGAAGGGAAGACGCAAAATTTGGAGAAGCGGTTGCCTCCCTGGAGAATCGGGTGCTGGAAGCACAGCGGGAGGTGGAGGATGGAATGATCCGCTTCCTGAAAGAAGGCGAAATCGTCGAGGAATTGGGCAAGGGTGCCACCTCGGCCAGGCGGGCGATGGAATTGGGCGTTTTGCAATATCGCGAAGACGCGTCCAATTACCTTTGGGTATACAACCTCGAACGGGCACTCGCCCAAACACTGGAACAGTTGATCAACGCGAGGGGACAGCAACTCCTGGCGCTGGTGGCGACATACAAAGCCCTGGGGGGCGGGTGGAATCTTGACGAAGGCGTGAGGGAAACGAATGAATTGCCTGAGTCAAACAATGCATTGCCCAGGCCCAAGCCGGTGCGAATCGAGGATTTGCCCCTTCCAAGCGCAAAAATTGGAGGATGAACAAAACCAGGGGTATTGCGCTCTTCAGGCCCGTTTGTTTTTTATCCACTCAGGATGCGGCCTAAGATAGTGTGTGGCGAACAACAAGCTAATGGCTAGATCGCCAACACTCAATAAAATTAGAACTTTTTATTAAAAGGAAACCTATTGTCAGATAATCTTGCCTATGGCGGGAATGCGACGAAACAGGGCAATCAATACCCAGCTCCCGGAAAGCGAAACACCAAAGACAATAGTTGCCTTGGCAATGGCACCCATAGGCCAACCCAACAGAAAATATTGGGTCCAGACGACCAAAGGATAGTGGATCAGATAAATACCATAAGCATTAGCGCGCAAACTGTACAACAAACGGGATTGCGGCATTGGGAACCGTTGGAAAAGCGCAAGGGCGGCTAAAGAAATTGTTGCGGTGCAGGTTGAAAAAGCCAAGCCATTGGACAGCCATCCCGGGGGGTGGTTCCAGATTTGCTTGAGGGGTATATAGTGCTCAAGCATACTCTTGTTGGCCAAAAGGGACCAGATAAAAAATACCCCTGAAAAAAGGAACCATAGCGGCCATCGCCTGCCAAATGTTCCAAGCGAATCCAAAAAAGTGGCCTGAAGACCTCGAGCTCCCAAACAAACGCCGAGCCCGAAATTTGAAAAATACAGAAGGGAACGGCTCACATTGAAACAAAAGGGCCCAAAAAACAACCAATAATAAGGCCCAAAGATGAAATAAAGGGGAAGGTAACTGGCGATGCAAAAAACAAGCGAAATCAGGAAAAACATCAACGGTTCCTCCCGAAACTTCCTGAACAAAACGGCGGGGAATAAAGCTTGTATTTTATATCTCTGAATGAACCAGTAGGTAGGAGGCACAAACAAATTAAAAACCATCAGCATTGAGATGAACCACAAAGGCCCCGTTGGCCAAGGGCCCACTAGAATCATATCGAGCCAGTAGGCTGGATAACTTTTATCTGAACCCGTCAGGAGAAAGGATGGATAATAGGCAAGGGGTGAAAGGAAAATCATACCGAAAAGGAAAGGCACTCCTAGGCGCTTGGCTCTTTCCCTGAGGAAAACCATTTCCCCATTCCGTTCGATGTTTGGCACCACGAATAGTCCGGATATGAAAAACATCAGGGACATAAAAAAAGTGTTATTAAAAGTAAAAAAAAGATCGAAAC
>CAWUOD010000052.1:0-10885 GCA_963923115.1 uncultured Singulisphaera sp. | reverse complement strand
TCGTGGGCTCGGAGATGTGTATAAGAGACAGCTCCAACCAATGAACAAAAGGATTGACTTCGGGAAAGCCAAGTATTTTGCCGGCAAACCCCTCCTCCAACTGGATCCATTCCAGTTCAAAAAACAATAATTCCTGGGATGCCTTGCTGTGAAATTCCCGGGATTTGGCCAGTAGCTTCCCACGGGAAGGATCGGTGGTCAGGGCACTGTGAAAAAGCATCGCGAAAATGAGGGGTCTGTCAATTTTCTCCTGCAAATCCTGGTATTCCTGAAAAACACTCGCAATTTCCAAACCGGTCAGATTTGTCCGGTTCCAGAAACCCCTGTATCGGCCAGAAAATTCCTTGGCCAGGCTCACCCCCGATTCCATGTCCCCGCTCAAACCTGGGTCATGCTCACCAAGGGCGTAGAGGTCCGAAAGGTCCCATTCAGGTGGCAAAGTGGCTTTCGCGTTCACAAATAACCTCAAGTTCTTTATGTGCCAAAATCAACCCGTAGAAATCCTATTGGCAATGCGGCCCAAAATGGCCTTGGTTACTTTTTCCGATTCGAAGTCGGATTTCTCTAATCCAATTGGGACTTCTAAGCACCGCTCCAGCCATAAGATATCTTTTAACAAGGGAGGATGGAACCCGTCCTGCCGGTTAGGGATCAACTCTGGAAAGGATTTCCGATGGCTTTTGTGGAACCCGTGAAAATTGGTGGATTGTCGGTGGGTTCTGGGCACCCTTTGCTCTGGATCCTTGGCCCCTGCGTAATGGAATCTGCTGATTTCACATTTGCGATGGCTGAAAAACTGAAAAAACTGTCCGAAAAACACCAAGTCCAAATGGTTTTCAAGGCAAGTTTTGACAAAGCCAATCGTACATCCGGCAAATCCTTTCGTGGCCCCGGACTTCATGAGGGTTTAAAAATCCTTGATCGGGTACGCCAAGATTTTGACCTTCCCGTAACAACGGATGTCCACGAAACCGCCCAGGCCACAGCCGCCGGTGATGTGATCGACCTCATTCAGATTCCGGCTTTCCTTGCCCGTCAAACCGACCTGATTCTTGCGGCCGGCCATACTGGACGGGCGGTGAATGTCAAAAAAGGCCAGTTCATGGCCCCTGGTGATATGCGCCATGTGCGCTCAAAAATGTTGGAAACCAACAACAAGAATTTGCTTTTGACCGACCGTGGAACATTCTTTGGCTACGGCAACCTTGTCAACGACATGCGTTGCATACCCCAAATGCGGGGTTTGGGCTGCCCTGTTGTCTACGATGCGACCCATAGCGTACAGGCGCCCGGAATGGCCGGGGACAAAACCGGGGGAGACCGAACCATGGTTCCCCACCTTGCCCGGGGCGCGGTTGCCGTGGGTTGCGACGCATTATTTCTGGAAACCCACACCGACCCGGACAAATCACTAAGCGATGGCCCAAATATGATCCCGCTCGACCAATTGGACCAGCTAATAGTCACCTGTACCGCTATCCGGTCTGCACTTCCCGAAAACCTTTGGAACTGAAACCATGTCCGACCAAAGCACCCCCGAAAAAGAATTCCGGCCTCCACCACTCTGGCTGATGGGTGGTGGCTTGGCTCTTGGTGGCCTTCTCATACTTTTGGCGGTGCTTAGTTTTCTCCCTTCCAACAAGGAAGTTCCCAAGGCTACTTCGACCGACCAGGCCGGGTCAGATTCTGGGGCTGACGCTGCCCTTGCGGCCCTCGCCAACCAGCCTGACCTGGAGAGCACTCGTGCTTTCCTTGCCGCAAATGCTTCAAAAATAGTGAAAACACTCGGCGAGCTCCCCCCTGAAAATCAGGCTGGCATTGCAAATTCCCCAAAAATTGTTCTCACCCCATCGCAGGTCGAGGAAACCAGCCAATTGGGTCCCACCAAGCTGGATGCCCACCATATTGTCAACGCCCTGTTTTGGAGGGAAATTGCCAACAGAATTATCGGTTCGGGGGAATTATGGTCCTCATTGCGAAAAGACCCGGATAAAAAAGCGGCCATGGCAACTTTAGCCTGGGTTTGTCGATTGGTTGCCTTTGCTGGAGGTGGCTCGGAGGGTCCGGAAGGAATTCCTGTCGATCCTCAATTAACCCTTAGAAAGGGATGGGGCGGCGCATTGGACCGGGCCCTGATTTTCCTGGCGCTAAGGGGGCAACAACCCTCAACAAACAATCCAAACCACCCACCCGATCTTCTCCTTCAACTCGATGCTGGACAACCGGGCAAATCCCGTGTTCTCGTTGGCGTTTGGATTCCATCCCGAAAGGATTGGTGGATTCTTGATCCTGTTCTGGGACTTCCACTTGAAGATGCTGACCCTGCCTGGGCTTGGCTAGGGGCTTTGTCAGTGGGCAAAAGCGGCGAGAAACCACTCCAACCCATGAAATGGGCGGACCAGGAATGGGATTTGCGACCAGAATGGTGGAACAAAGTGGAAATTTCCCTTGTTTGCGCCTTGAATCAGCTCCCAAGAAGAATGGGAGCCATTGAGAAGATCCTTGGCCAATCGGGTTTGAATGTATCGCTATACGCAAATCCGTCCCGTTTGATTCCCCTGGCCGAGCAGGAACTTTCCCGACTTGGCAAGGACACCTGGAAAGTCGCTGTTTGGAAACCCGGTATTAGCCTTTTGCAGAGCTATGTAATCCCATTGGAAGGGGGCACGGACGCCGACGAAAGGCGATTGCGTTTCCAGCAACTCGGATCTGTCGCCTGGGACGCGCTACCCCCTGCCCTGCGAGTCGATGTCCAATTGGGGGGTAATCAGTCGGTTCTTTCGCGTGGTCCCTGGCTTGTTAATTTTTCCAAATGGGATGCCGGACTTGACTCGCCTGTACCTCTGCCAGTTGCCGAAAGAGTTGGCGAATTATTTGGTTCACCATTTATCGCGTCAAGCTATGGCCCAGGCAAAACCAAGGACTTGTTCCTTAGGGGAAAATGGACAAAATTGACCACCGACCTTGTGGGTGAGCAGGACGAACTCAAAAAAAATCTCCGTTCCTACGAGGTGAACCGACAAACCATGGACCTTTTGCTAAAGGAATGGTCCGCATTATCTGAAAAAAAATACGCCGATTTGACGCGTATCCAGCGTCGCGGCAATCCGGATGAAATCAGGGTGGCGACAGCCGATATTGAGGCCCTTTGGAAAAATGCCGGGGGACTCTTTTCCGTTGTGGGATATGCCTTGGGCCGATCTAGGGGAACAGAGATCGCTTATATTCTGGCTCAAATTCGCCATGAGGAAGCGGAAAGGGTGGGGAGATTGGGTGGAGATCCCCAAAAAATAGCCATTGCATGGGAGGAATCAGCGTCGGCATGGCGTCGATTCAACGAGGAATTCGCCAATGGCATGGTTTCCCCCATAGCCCTTTCGTCCTGGGCGGAGGCCCTGGCTTTGTCCGGACAGAAATCCAAAGCCATCACGACACTTGAGCAATCCCCGAAAGGAATGCCTCCGATTTTGCGACTCCCCCTGCTCCTCAAGGCGAAAGTCCTTGCCAAAGGCCTAAATTAGCAAGACTACGGGTTTCATTTCCCCCTTATGAACTCAACAGCATAGCTCAACGCCTGCCGAATAATCCAAAAGCAGGCGATATTCCGACCATTGCAGAATCTCCAAATCCTTTATCAAATCGGCTTCGCCCTTTTTACTTGTTTTTTTGCACATTTCGTTCATCCAAACCATGTCCCAGGCCGGATTTTGGCGGGAATACTTTTGGACCTCCCCGGACAACCAATTCCCACCGTTTACAATTCGCCCCAAGGAGGAGTGAACAGGGTGCTTGCCCACCCTTCGAAACCAATACCCCGCATTGGCGAAATCCCCTTCACGCCTGTGCATCAATCCGTGCCAGTAGGCACCATCTCCATCGGAAAGCCCCTGGCTAATTTCATGGCTTTGCTCCAATTCCCCAAAAAACAACAAGATTCCAGCCAATGTCGGCAAGTGGATTTGCAAATCTCTCTTGGGAAAATCTGGCGGGGAAAAGTCCGTCCCGGGGCTTTCACTTCGTTTTCCCGGGCCTAATGGAGCCACTGGAGGCGGCCATATCAAACCCTCCGGCCAATAATTTGGCTTTTCAAAAAGTTTGGGAAAGCAACTCACAAGCTGTTTCATCAAATCACTTTGGGGTAAAAGGTCAAACGATTCATGTCGGAAACGAATCCGGCATCGTTCAGGAGGGCCTTGAAGGGGGATTTGAAAATGGAGACATCGTTTATGGATTGCACGCTAAGCGGGGTACGCCCACTGGGCCCTGACGATAAGCGGGAAATTCCTTTGATCAGAGCAAGTAGGGACCGGGCAATTCTTCCCTCGTCTGTGCCGATTGCAACAGAGAGTTTCTGGCTGGATAATTCGAAACCAAGAATGATCTCTCCGCCCTGTAGCACGACCCAGTTGGACAATTTCCGGGTAACGGAGATCCCCGAATATCCTCCGGGCCCCTTTTCCCCAAAAGCCACAAGGCTGCCCTGGATATGGGATGGATCCATCGAGTGGAGCAGGAACGGCTCATTCCCGCCGGATTCCATGGGTTCAAGGTGTCGCAACTTGTCAACCGCCTCCGGCAAGGCAAATTGCGCCCCTTCAAATCCCTCTATCAGGTGCCCACGGCGAACCGTCCCTGCGAGCTCCATTCTCCCATAAATCTCGTAAAGGATTTTCCACGAGGGCATCAACGGGTCAAGTTGTGCCAATTCCCTTGTGACGACACCATAACGCCTAAGCAATAACTCCGCGCAAAATAAAAGTCTGGCCTCCAAATCGGGATGTCCCCACGGAACAAGACTCCAGCGACCTTCCAACATTCCCGATATACCGGATCTCAACGAGCGAATTCCAGCCATTCGGCCAGGCCGCATTCCTCCGCCTGGTCGGGAAACAGGATTCCCTTTGGCGGATTTAATAGCCTCGGCTGCGGAATTTTTCCTGCCCGCTCGTAGTACCTGAACTTTGTCATTGGTGGCGCGCCCCTGCCCGGCAAGATTCCAAAGCGCTTCCCGGACCAGGCTCGGATCCAGGTTTGTTCCCATCGCGATTTCGGTAACAAATTGGGCCCCGCCGGATGAGATTTTTTCCAATACCACCATATCCACCCCAGGGGAAAGAGGGGGCGTGGTTTCCCCTGGGTTAATGGCCCCTCCACCAGAATTGGGGTTTCCCATCGCATTCAGCGCACCCCGGGACCAAAATCCAATTTTTTCAGGCCCGTTCCCACCAAGGCCAAAACCTGCCCAAATCCCCTGCCCGGAATCGCACCATTGATCCAAAAAAGCACCTTGATAAGAAACCATTCGCGAGGGAAAAATCCCCTTTTCCCAAACCTCCAGAGGCAAATAAACCCCCTCAAAGGTATCAACGACACTTGCGACCCCATCCAGGCCGGTAAAACCGGATTTTCCTCCAACGCCTTGCCAATCCAAAAGGAACCGACCAAAAGCACCGGGTGTCACCGGACGGATTTCCCGCCGCTTAATGGAGGTCGCTGTTCTGCGAACCTGCTCCAAATTCCCCGGAATTGCCCATTCAAGAGGCTCGACACCCCCCTTGCGGGCCACGGACACTGTCCTACCGGTTTTTGTCCAATCCTCAAGTTGGGCCAACAACCACTCCCGGTCGAAGGGGTAACGGGCAAGGATGTCAAGCGACCCAACAAGGGCGCGGCCAGCAAGGTAACGGCCCAAAATGGCTTTCGCCGCGTGATTTTTTTCCTCGCCAGCAACTTCTTTATTAAAGGCGATCTTGTATTGACCAATATATTCGGCAAAAATCCAGCATGGTTCGCCAAGGGTGAATGAAACGGCCTCTCCCGATTCGACCATCTCCCCCACAAAATTTCCCATCGGTCCCGCGAGTTCTTTTCCGGTCAGATCCCCAAGCCTCCTGAGAACCTCGGCCATTTCAGCCTTTGTTCTTGGTAAAAGTGCAAGTCCGCGAATCCTGAGGTCCGCTTGACGCACGGAGGTATCATCCAGATCGCCATCCGCTTCCCGAGCAGGAGATAAAATTTGGTCCAGAAGTCCCCGATCCAATTTTTGCCCTGTCTGGGTCTCCGGTTCAACAATGTCCGTCTGATACAAATTCGCCGCCGTAAATGAAAAAAGCACATCACTGGCAAAGGGACATGGCGCCTCCGACTGGCGCTTTACAACCCTGACGGCCCCCCTTCGAAACGCCTCAATAAAATCCCTCAAGGCCGTCAATTCCAGATGATCCATAAGGCATTCGCGATAAGTCTCGGCAATAATCGGAAAATCCGGATGTTTGCGGGCCACCTGAAGCAAATCTCGCCCTCGAAGCCTCTGCAACCATAGGGGAGAGCGTTTTCCTGGCTGGGCTTTGGGCAAAAGCAGGGCCCTTGAGGCATTTTGCCTAAACCGAATGGCAAAAAGTGGGCTGTCTCCAAGTTCGGCGAGAATCCTGTCCTCCAACTCGTCCGGATCCAATCTTTCCAAAAGGTCCAATATAGGACTATCGGTATCTGTCATACGAATAACCAGTCCATCGTCGTGATGATGGATTTGGGGACGGTAGCCAAGCAATTCCTTGAGTACGGATTCGAGGGCCAGCCGCAGTCCCAAATGGAATCGGGCACCCAACGGGCTCAGAACAAGAACCTGCCAATCACCCAGCGAATCCCTTGACGCCTCGATCAATAGGGTTTTGTCAGTCGGAACCACACCCGCCGAAAGTAGCTGGCGTGTTATGTGTCCGCAAAGTCCCCTTGCAGCGGCCCGATCCAGAAAATATTCCGAACAAAGCCACGATATCCGGTCGGGATCCTCAAGTCGCTTTTCAACCTCCCCCAAAAAAAGCCCCATTGCCTTTCCCAACTCATAACTTCTCCCCGGCCCCTCCCCACGCCAAAACGGAAGTTGCGCCAGCTCACCTTCGGCCCGGCGCACCAAAACCCGGTCCACCTCTATTTTTTCAATGCGCCAAACGGTGGTGCCCAACAGGAAAGAATCCCCGACCCGTCGTTCATAAATAAACTCTTCATCCAGTTCTCCAATTCGACTTCCGTCCGGACCAATTACCGAAAAATTGCCCGTGTCCGGAATCGCTCCCCCGTTGACAAGGCTCAAATGTTGGCTGCCGGGAAGTGATCGCAATTTTTGCTTCACACGATCCCAACTGATTCGCGGTTGAAGGGCATCAAGTGTGGATGCCCTGGCAGGAATGACTTCCTCCTCGCCATCGGCAATTTTTCGTCCAAATCGATAGCGGCCCGAAACAAGCTCCAGGGCCTGTTCAAAGGCCTCCGCGCCAAGATCACGGTAGGGTGCGGCACGACGAACGACACTCAAAAGCCTCTCCACCTCCCATTCATCCATGGCAACCATCGCCACGATTTGCTGACAAAGAATGTCAAGGCTGCAGGTGGGCATCCGGACTTCCTCCACCCTCCCCAGGCTCATTTCCCTTGCCAGCACGGCCATTTCCACCAAATCCGGATGGGTTTTGGGGATCATGCGTCCCTTGCTCTTCATTCCGACCAGGTGACCTGCCCGCCCAACCCGCTGCAGGGCCCTTGATACACTCCCCGGCGATTCCACCTGCATCACCAAATCAACAGAGCCCATATCGATTCCCATCTCAAGGGATGCCGTGGCAACAACCGCCTTTAGCAAGCCTTTTTTTAAATCCTCCTCGGTTTGACGCCGCTTCTCAAGCGAAACACTTCCATGATGGGATTGGGCCAAAGGCGATTCACCATTGACCCATGAAGTAATGCGCTCCACCGCCCGGCGATCATTGGCAAAGACAATGGTTGATTGATGGGCTTCAATTTCCTCCCTCAAAAGCCTGTAAATGCCGGGCCAGACCCCCTTTTCACCCTGGTGACCTAGCCCCTCGAGTGGGGAAACAACTTCAAGGTCGAGCTCCTTTCGTATTCCGCCATCGACCAACGCCACAGGCCTCTGGGTTATCCGCCCGGCCTCGTCCCTAACAAATCCCCCAAGAAACCTGGCTACCTCGGACAAGGGGCGCTGCGTTGCGGAAAGCCCAATCCGAACCAAGGGATCATGGTTTCCCCCCACTGAACGAACTTCCTCCAAACGCTCCAGGAGAAGACTGAGGAAGACACCCCGTTTGTTGGGAACCATCGCATGGATTTCATCCACGATTACATGGGTGATCCCTCCGAGGGTCGCACGGCCCTTGCTGGTCAATAAAAGGTGGAGTGATTCCGGTGTCGTAATCAAAATATCCGGGGGTTTGCGAATCTGGGCCTGGCGCTCTTGCTGCGTTGTATCACCCGTTCGGACTGCTGTGGTAAGAACAGGGAGGGATTCTCCCCGACTTTGGGCCGTCGCCAAAATCCCTTCAAGTGGACGGGCAAGATTTCTTTGGATATCATTATTTAGCGATTTTAATGGCGAAAGATATAAAACCCTTGTTAAGCCAGGACATTTTTTCCCACGCCAAAGCTCATCCAGACACACCAAAAAAGCTGCAAGGGTTTTCCCCGACCCCGTCGGAGCCAAAATCAGAGTGTTTTCCCTTGCCCGAATATGAGGCCAGCTTTCAACCTGGGTGGGGGTTGGCTCACCAAGATTTTCCAGAAACCATTGCCCCACAGGAGGTAAGAACGCGTCCAAACCTTTTTTTCGAGTGACTTCCTCAGATACCGGGGACATCAATTACTCCGGGAATCCAATTCACCCGTTTTGCCACAAAGCTTAATATCTGTTACTGGCCTTATGACATTTGTATGGCCCCTACCACCAACCCGGGTCGATACTTCCACCAATAATCCCAAGTTTCGCCTTTGACCCCTCTGCCCTTCTCAGGTATAAAAATACTTTCTGATCCCATTACTCCAACTCCGTTTGCATGGTGCATCGGAATTTGACAGACAATCCGATTTGAGGAAGTGACTTCATGGCAATTGTGCAGGTTAAGGATCTTATCGATGCTGGCGTACATTTTGGTCACCGGGCCAGCCGGTGGAACCCCAAAATGCGTCCTTACATTTATGGCAAGCGCAACCTGATCCACATTATTGATCTCCGGGAAACCGTTCGAGGTCTTCTCCGCTCACACAAATATCTCAACAAGCTTGCGAGCCAGGGCAGCCTGATTCTTTTTGTCGGAACCAAACGACAAGGCAAAGAGGCCATTGAAAACGAGGCCAAGCGCTGCGGAATGCCATTCGTGTCTGAGCGTTGGCTGGGTGGCACCCTGACCAACTACCGCACCATTCGCGAAAGGCTCAAGCGCCTTCACGAGCTCGAATCCATGTGGCTTGCCTCCAATGAAAACCCCAACAAGGTTGACACCGGCGCCTACATGCGCTTGATGATTGGCGAAAACGGCCGGCTCGACCTTGCCAAGGCTCCCGATACAGCCCTCATTCGCACTTTCTCCAAGAAAATGGTGGCAACCCTTTCTCGTGAGCTCACCAAGATCCAGCGCAACCTGGCCGGCATCCGCGAAATGAATCGCATGCCCGACGCCATTGTCGTGGTTGACCCCAAGCGTGAGCATATCGCGGTTGCCGAAGCCAAGCGTATCGGCGTTGCCGTCGTCAGCTTGATCGACACCGACTCCGATCCCGACACTGTCGATCTCCCCATCCCTTGCAACGATGACAGCATTCGCTCCATCGAACTGATCCTTTCGAAACTGGCGGATGCCATCATCGAAGGAAGGGCTTCCCATGTGGCAGAGGCTCCAAGCGGCCCTCGCCCAAAACCCGCCATTAGCTCCTTGGCCGCCCAAAAGGATCGCCAAGTCGCAGGCGAATAACCACCCCGCTTTCCATGCCGGGCGCGGGGAGATCCGTGTCCGGCTTTCTTTTTTGGTAGAGGTGTGACCATGTCAGAGATTCCCGCAGCTCTTGTTAAGCAACTTCGCGATCGTACCCTTGCGCCTTTTGGCGACTGCAAAAAAGCCCTGATCGAAACGGGCGGCGACATCGATAAGGCAATCGATCTCCTTCGCAAGAAAAACTCCGCCATCCAGGCCAAAACCGGTGATCGTGAAACAGCCGAAGGCCGAATTGGCGTTTTCGTTGACCCGGCCAAGGGTATTGCCGGTTTGGTTGAACTCCGTTGTGAAAGCCCTCCGGTAACCAAGTCCGAACACTTCATTGCTTTGGCCAACGACATTGCTCGGCATGTCGCTGCTTCCCCCGCAAAGGATGTTGACGAACTGCTCACCCAAAAATTCGTGGATGGATCCGGCAAAACCGTTTTCGATCGCATCGGCGAAGTGGTTGGGATCATTCGTGAAAACATGAAACCAGCCAAGTTCGCGCGCTTTGAGGGAACTTGTGGCGCATATGCGCACCACGATGGAAGCGTTGGCGTGGTACTGGAAGTGGAAGGAGGTTCCAATCCGGAACTCCTTCGCGACATCTGCATGCATATTGTCGCCAAAAAGCCAATGGCACTCCACCGCGAAGAGGTTCCCGCCGACCTCGTCGCAAAAGAGCGCGAAATTGCCAAGGAACAAGCAGAAGCTCAGGGAAAAGGCAAACCCGCCAATATCGTCGAGAAAATTGCCGAAGGCAAGGTAAACTCCTGGCTGAAGGACATCGTCCTTTTGGAGCAACCCTTCGTCAAGGATGAATCGAAAACGGTTGGCGACCTGCTCAAAGCCGCAGGAATGAAACCCAAGCGTTTTGTTTCCCTGCGCGTTGGACAGCTCTAGAAACCTTCTGGGATTTGTCCCGCGAAAATAAAAATGAAAAGGGCTTGCCGGTTCACTCCGGCAAGCCCTTTTTTATTGTCCCAATCCGTAATCCAGTAAATCAGCAGTGCTAAAAGTGCATATTTTCCGAGAATAAAATCCTTAAACCTGAAAAAGGCTCAATAGACCTCTTGGGAGCCGGTGCCAATCACACCCGATCCCCATGGTGTCAGGTTCAA
>CAWUOD010000051.1:0-10983 GCA_963923115.1 uncultured Singulisphaera sp. | reverse complement strand
GCGGGAAATAAATCCATGGTCACACCCAAGGGGCAAAGCCGCAAAGTGGGGATCGCCGTGGGGATCGGCCTCGCAGTGTTCCTTGTCCTGGTGACCCTGTTTTGGGTGTTTTCACCCACAATAAAGTCAGCAAAATCCTCGGACAAATCCGAATTGAAATCCAATGGTTTTAAATAACACCAAACAAGTCCTGTTTATTGGGATCATGGCCAGGTGTTGACGATTGTCCCGTTTCTCCCGGGCTACTTGGGATTTCGCCCAAGCCCCAAACGGATCGCCCGGGCCATCGCCTGGGGATCGGCGGATTGGCAAATCGCGTTGCTGATCGCGACCCTCGTCGCGCCCGCCTCCCTCAAAAGTCCAATGTTGTCCAAATGTATGCCCCCAATGGCAAACCATGGCGGCCCGTTCCACCCTGCGAAAGAACGAACATAATCCAGACCCGCGAACTCATGAAAAAGTTTGGTTTGCGACGGGAACACAGGGCCGACGCCAAGATAATCGGCCCCGGCAAGGGTATATGTCTCCCTGTCGGTGCTATTGTGGGTGCTGGAACCCACAACCATTTCCATCCCAAGGATTCTTCTGGCATCGGCGGGAGACAGGTCGGTTGTTCCCAGATGGACTCCATCGGCCTCCGCCAAAAGTGCCAAATCCGGTCTGTCATTGATGATCAGAAGGGCGCCCTCGTCCCGGGTCCACCGCCGCACTTTTTTGGCAAGTTGGAGCATTTCGGAATCCGGAAGGGATTTTTCCCGGAGTTGAACGATATCAACCCCTCCCCTAATCGATTCCCTGACGGTTTTTTCCATTCCCAAAAGACAATCCCGGGAAACAAGTAGCATGAGGGCGGAATCAGCCAAGAGTCCGGTTGGAGTTTGGTTGGAACGCTTTTCGAGTGTATAAGCCTGGTATCTTAGGCTTTCCCAATTTTGGGATAGTGAAGGGGCAACCACCTTTGCGTGCTCCTCAAGGCTTCGAAGAGCTTCCTGCACCCTTTTCCAATTGGATCTTTGGATATCGCTTGTGTCTTTTCTTTCCCTTTCCGCACCGGTCCTGAGTCCGGCCCCGGAATCCCCCGTCACATCCCTTGATTGAATTAACTGAAGTGTTCCGGGGATTCTCACAAGGAGCGCGTCCACCTCGTGTCGCATTTTTTTCAGTCTTTCAACCAGCCAGGCATTTTCGTCGACAAAGCGCCCATGGTCCTCAAGGACCCTGAGGCCCTCCCGCAAGCGATTGCCCACGGCATCCACCAGTCGGGTAAGTCCCGGTGGGGTTTCGCCGAAATCAAGTGTGAGAGGTTCGTCCATGACCAATGGTGCGCCAAGGATCGTTTCGGCTGTTTTTTCCTCTGTAAATCCTGCCGCAAGGAGCCATTTCCTTCCTTTTCGACTGCGCTCAAAAACAGCCGCACCCAGCGCCTCGCTATTGATTGTCGGGTCGGAATAATGTTCCGAGGCGAAATGTCGCGCGTATCTCAGAATGCTTGTCAAAGCCAAGGGAAGGCGAAGCATAAGCTCGCGACTTGTCGAGCATCCATCGCCCAATTCCTTGAACATTTCCTCATCCAGCGGAGCCAATCCAGGTAGCTGTTGGATTTTTTTTTCCTGTTCGGAAACGATTATTTCAGGGGATTGGTCATCCCAACGCACACCCATCGACTCCAGCCAAGTAGCGCCTGGACCCTCCCGATCTTCGGTTAGCGCGGCCAATATTTCCAATCCGGCATCCCAATCGTGGCTTGCATTGGGAGGAATCGCAGCCTGGACCCGTAGGAGTGCGCGGGTGGCTGCCGGAGTAAATTCCCATCGCATTTTTATCTATCCTTTGTATTTGCCCCAATTTTTCCCAAAGGGGTTATCCCTAATATCGTCCCAAGTCATCCGATCGTTTTAATCGCCGGAATCCACCCATTCGGTCCTTGTTACAAACCCTTCCTTGTTGCTATCTTCTCAGGGAAGGACTTTTTGCCAACAAACGGATCGGGCCTCAAAGGTCTGGCGAATTGGGATTGGCACCAAGGATTGACTCCAGGATTGGGAGGTTTGGCTCATGTCGTTGATTGTAAAGTTTTTGGGTAAAAGAGGCGTGGCTCGTTGGGCACTTGCCGCGGTATTTGCGGGCTCAATTGCAAATTTCGGATACACCCAGGAAGTGGCGCCCAAGGTAGGGCCCATGACCATTGAAGAATGTCGTGAATATGCCCTGGCGAATCAGCCTGCGGTTTCCGCGGCAAATCTCTCGGCGTTGGCCGGGGCCCAAAGGGCAGGGGCGTTGAACCGGCTTGGAATTGCCGGAATGCTTTCCCGTGAGGTTCCCATCCGCAAGCAGCAAGCTTCTTTCGGCGTTGGGGCTTCTGCCGCAATGGCGGAACAAGCCGCTTTGGACACGACCTTTGATGTGAATTTTACCTACCTGAGTATCCTTTATGGCCAAAAGCAGCTTGCGGTCGCGGAGAAGGGTATCGCCGACCTGACAAGCCTTCGCGATATTGCCAAGACAATCGTCAAGGAGGGTACCCGACCCGATGTGACCAATAATCAGGTCGAAAAGATTGAGGTAATGTTGTTGGCGGGCCAGGCCCGAAAGGGTGAGGCAATTAGTGGCATCGCCCGTGCTGGCGCTGCCCTTCGTGAAGCCATGGGTCTACCTTCCGGGGAGCCTTTGAAATTGGCTGCGGCCAATTTTCCGGAATCCAGGCAGGTGCCCAACAAGGAGGAAGTCCTTGAGGGGGCTCGTACCAATCGGGGTGAGGTTAGGGCATCCCGTGCCGCCGTGGAGGTGGCCCGTTGGGAAACTCGCGCCCAAGGCGTAGGTTTCTTCAAGCTTCAGGCTCGCACTTTTGCCTCAGGATCTGATTTGCACTCATTTGTGGTGCCGGCGGGTCAGCGTGGGGAAGAATACTTGCCGGGTGGAGTCGCCCCGGAAATGCCAGCCAACCTGGCGGGCAAGAAGCGTGACCGGGTGGCCACCGCAGCCATTTATTCTGATCGGGCGGCCTCAGTTGCGGAAAAGACGGAAAACCTTGCCGTGCTCGAGGCGGAAAATTTTCTGATCCGCTACAAAGAAAACTCAAGTCGCGCCGAAAAATTAAAGCAGGCGGCAATCCAAGCGGAAAAATTAGCTTTGCGGCTTCGGGACAAATTTGATCCCCGGTCGACAAAAATAAGCCTTGACGAGGTTCTCAATGCGGGAACTTTGTCCGTCAACACAAACCTTGACGCAAACGAGGCATCCTATCGCACGCTTTTGGACCTTGCCGCCCTGGAAAGGGCGTCCGGCGGTGCATTCCGCCTTGCACTGGAATGGCCCAAAGCCAACCCCTGAGATCACCCGGATCGGGGGGGGGCTAAAATCGGTATGGATATCACCCTTTCTTTGTGATATCTGCCGACTTCCCCTCCCCGGGATGGAGATCAAAATGCGACGGCTTTTGCTTAGCGCCTCGTTTATCCACCTTGCCGTTTTTGCTCTCAATACCCCTGTTGTATCGGCCAAATCAGACCCTGTTCCCATGCCCCAGGGGCGGGATTCCAAGCAGGGTCTGATGAAGATCGGACTCACCTCTTCCCTTTTCCGGGATCTGCCTGACGCCCTTCTCCAAATTGTCATGAAGCCTTTTAGCGCGGTCATGGAACAACAGACTGGTATGAGTGGGGCTTTGGTATCCGTGAAGGATGCAAGGCTTTTGGCCCAGCAAATGGAGTCAAACAATCTTCAGTTGGGTGTGTTTCACAGCCACGAATTTGCCGCCCTCAAGGCGAAACATCCCGGGCTGACCCCACTGATGCTGGCGGTTAACGCATCACAGCCTTTGGAATCGATGCTGATTGTTCGCCAGGACAAAAAGATCAAGGGGGCATCCGACCTTTCCGGAAAAACGGTGCTAATTCCCAAGACTGTTCGTGAATGCTCCTATGTTTTTGCCGCACGCCAATGCACTGTTCTTGGACGCCCTTTCCGCAACCATTGCAAGGTATTGGTCGCAAACGATCCTGAGGATGCCCTCGACCAGGTTGTGGACGGGCAAGCGGACGCAGTGGTCGTGGAACGGCATCAGTGGGACTACTACAAGGAAGAGAAGCCAGGCAGGTCCAAAAACCTGGTCGTGGCGATCAACTCCGATCCTTTTCCTCCCGCCATCATTGCTTATGTTCCCGCCAATCTCAAAAAAGATAATGTCGACCGCTTCCGCAACGGCATGCTTAGCGCGAAGAAAAACCCCCGGGCTGCCGACCTTTTGAAAATGATTCGGTTGTCCAGTTTTGAATCCATCCCGGATTCCTTTGACAAAACCCTTACCGATTTGGCTGCAAAATATCCCATAGAGGCCAGCGAAACCAAGTAATTGGGTTACTGTCCGGGCTTGTGTGAAATCGGAAAGGCGGGGAGTGATCCCCGCCTTTTTTTGCATTTGGGTGCCATAGATCCCTTTAGTCTTCGCCATGGGTTTTGTATATTTCCCAAATTTGCTATTTTGTCTATATTTTCGAGTCGTCAGGTTTATCACGGAGCTTAATGCCACTCCCTTGGAAAAGTCCTAGAATCTCGGTCAAAACCCCTTTGGGATTTTTTATTTACCTTGGGCATCCTTGAGGATTCCCGGCTTTGGCTGGGGCATGCGCGCATGGCGGAGTCAATTCAAATCGCATCGCTAAAGGATCAGACGCGGGAACGCTATCTGATCTATGCGCTATCCGTGATCACATCACGGGCGCTGCCCGATGTGCGGGACGGTCTCAAACCGGTTCAAAGGCGAATTCTGTACACCATGTACAACGACCTGAGGCTGACCTTTGATGGTCGCCCCAGAAAGTGCGCCAAGATTGTTGGTGATGTCACCGGTAACTACCATCCTCACGGAACAAGCGCGGCTTACGATGCGCTTGTTCGATTGGCGCAGGATTGGGTTCTTCGCCTTCCCCTGATCCAGGGACAGGGGAATTTTGGTTCGGTGGATGGGGATCCTCCCGCTGCCGAGCGTTACACCGAGGCAAAACTCGCCACCGCGGCGGAAGCCTTGATGCTTGAACTCAAGCAGAAGACAGTCGATACCCGCCCCAACTATGACAACACCAGGGAAGAACCGATCGTTCTTCCCGCCCAGTTTCCAAATCTTTTGGTAAACGGCTCTTCCGGCATCGCCGTCGGCATGGCCACCAACATTCCACCCCACCATCCGGTGGATGTCATCCGTTCTGTGATCCTTCTGATTGATGAACCCGAATCCACAACGGCCCAACTGTTGGATCGCCTCAAGGGGCCCGATTTTCCTTTGGGTGGGCGCATTCTCGCGGATCGGGCCGACCTCAGGCGCATATATGAGGATGGCACTGGAACAATTCGTGTCCAGGGGGAGTGGAAGCTCGAGGAAACCGCGAAAACCAGGCAGATTGTTGTCACATCAATTCCCTACGGTGTCGACAAGGGGAAGCTCGAATCGGACATCGGGGCTTTGATCGAGGACAAAAAACTCCCCCAGCTTCTCAATCTGGTTAATGAATCGAACGAAAAAGAAGGTTTGCGCATCGTTCTCGAGATCAAGGCGGGGGCGGATCCCGACCTGATCATGGCTTATCTGTTCAGGCACACGGCCCTCCAGGACACCTTCTCCTGCAATTTCACATGTCTTGTTCCCGTGGAGGGGCAACCCGGCAAAACCCGTCCGGAGCGACTTGGACTCCGGGGAATACTCCAGTATTTTCTGGAATTCCGAAAGGAAACGGTTCGGCGTCGTTTCGAGTTCGAGCTGGAACAGTTAAAAAAGCGAATTCATATCCTTGAAGGATTTGCCCTTGTATTTGATGCCCTGGACAAGGCGCTGAAAATCATTCGCGCAAGCTCGGGCAAGGCGGACGCGTCGGAAAAGCTACGCAAAGCCTTTCCCCCCATGGACGAGATCCAGGCGGACGCGATCCTCGAGGCGGCCATTTATCGGATCGCCCAACTTGAGATCCAAAAAATCCTCGATGAGTTGCGTGACAAGGCGGCCGAAGCCAAAAGAATCGAAACCATCCTCGCGAGCCAGAAAAGGCTCCTCGGAGTGGTTCGCGGCGAGCTGGAATCCCTCGCTGAGGTCATGGCCCAGCTAGCCGGCCCGCGTCGCCGCACCAGGATTGTCTCCTCCGAGGACGCCCCGGAATTTGATCCGGAAGCCTATATCACCAGGGAAAATTCGAATGTGGTTCTGACCAGGGATGGATGGATCAAGAGGGTTGGCAGGCTCGCCTCGGTCGAGACGACAAGAGTCCGGGAAAATGATTCCGTCATCGGTGTCGCGCCCGGTTCGACCCTGGACACGGTGGTCTTTTTGGCCGAGGATGGAACCGCGTACACCAGTCGTATCAATGAGGTCCCCCCCAGCTCCGGATATGGGGAGCCAATTGGGAAATACTTCAAGATCGCCGACCAGGTTCGAATTATCTCGGCGCTTGCAAGTGACCCAAGATTCACACCGGCAAGCCCCGAGGATGACTCGAAATCGGGTGAGGAGGGCCCCTGGATATTCGCGCTGACCCTTCAGGGAATGGCTATTCGCATTCCTTTTGGATCCTTCCGTGCCTTGTCCACAAAAGCGGGACGACGGTACATTCGTCTTGCCGAGGGTGACAGGGTTGTTTTGGCGGGCGTGGTAACGGGAGGCGAATCGGTTTATATCGCGAGCACCCAGGGACGGGTCCTTTTGTTCCGCTCCGATGATGTGCCCGTTGTTTCCGGACCAGCAAAGGGGGTCATCGCGATTCGCATGGACAAGGACGACACCTGTATTGGTGGAATTCTTGTCACATCCCCGGAGGATACGCTCGTGGTCGAGACCACCGGCGGCAAGACCATGGAGTTCAAGAAGGGGCGAACCCAGCCGGCAGCCCGCGGTGGCCGGGGCCAGGAGGTCGTCAAAAGGGCTGGCCTTGCCCGGACGATTCCCCCAGCGATTCCCCTTGTCGATTGGGACAACATTGATGACAAACCGGCCCCCAAGGGGAAGGGATCCCCGCAAAAGGGAAATCCTGGTCTTTTTGATTGAGATCCCCCAAATAAGCCGTTTGTCAAAATCGGTTTTTGGGTACGCAAAATGGTCAAATTGCGGGAGGGGTTGGGACATGCTGAAACCCATTGAAGCATGGTCGACCGGTTCCGCTCTGGCACAACAGTTGAGGTTCGAGATCCAATGACCGCGTATTCGGCAAAAGATATCCAGGTGCTTGAGGGGCTTGAGCCTGTTCGCAAGCGCCCTTCGATGTACATCGGTGGCGTCGATGTGAAGGGACTCCACCACCTTGTTTGGGAGATCGTCGACAACGCGGTCGATGAATACCTCAACGGCCATGCGGACACGGTCACGGTCACCCTTCACAAAGAGGGGGATTCGGTCACGGTTGCGGACAACGGTCGCGGTATCCCGGTTGATCTTCACCCCAAGTTCAAAAAGCCCGCCCTTGAGTTGATCCTCACCACGCTCCACTCGGGCGCAAAATTTGGCGAGGGAGAAAACTATATCCACTCCGGCGGCCTTCACGGCGTGGGATCGTCTGTTGTAAACGCCCTTTCGAGGCGACTTGTCGCGACGATCAAGCGCGATGGGTTTGAGTGGCAGCAGGAGTTTCGCAAAGGGAAACCCTATGGCGAGATAGAGCGCCTGCGCCCCTTTCGGGGTCACGGGACCCAGATGTTTTTCGCCCCGGATCCCGAGATATTCAAAACCGTCAAGCTCAACGGCCAGGAGATCAAAAACCATCTGGAGGCCATGGCCTATATTCATTCCGGTTTAAAGATCGTTTTTGAAGATGAGGTCGCCAAGGAGACCTATGACCTGAGCCATCCCGGTGGCATACCCGAGTTTCTGGGCATGCTGGTCAAGGATGCGGGAAAACCGATGGTGACCGAGCAGCCGTTCACGCTCGCCAGAAAAGATGGCGAGAAGATGGAGGTGGCTTTTGCCTGGACCGAATCATCGGATGAGATCTTCAAGAGTTATGTCAACGGCATCCGGACGGGATATGGCGGCACACATGAAGCTGGTTTCAAAGCGGGCATCGCCCGGGCCGTCCGCGACTACTTGGACACGCATGAGATCCGCATAAAAGGCCTGACAATCAACGCGGAGGACATTCGGGAGGGCATCATCGGCATCCTTTCGGTCTTTGTGCGGGAGCCAATGTTCCAGGGGCAAACCAAGGACAAACTCAACAACCCGGAGATGACCGCGGCGGTTGAAAACTTTGTGCGGCCCGCGCTGGAATCCTGGCTGAACGCCAACAAAACCGCGGCCGACCAGATCATCGGCCGCATTGTCCTCGCCGCAAGGGCCAGGCTGGCCAGCCGTGAGGCCGCAACCGAGGTCAAGCGCAAATCCGCGTCCACCCGGCGTCTCAATCTCCCGGGAAAGCTGGCCGATTGCAAGTCTACCTCGATGGATGAGACCGAGCTTTTCCTTGTGGAAGGCGACGGTGCAGGCGGTTCCGCAAAGCAGGGCAGGAACAACCGTATCCAGGCGGTTCTTCCCCTGCGTGGAAAGGTGCTCAATTCCGAGGGAATGGCCCTTGGAAAGGTTCTTGTTAATCAGGAACTCAAAGATCTTGTTAGTGCGATTGGCACCGGTATCGGTGAACGATACGACCACTCGGGGCTTCGCTACGGCAAAATCATCCTTCTGATGGATGCCGACGCCGATGGATACCACATCTCAACCTTGCTGTTGGCTTTCTTTTTTCGCCATATGCCTGATCTGATTCGCAAAGGAAATGTGTTTATCGCCGTTCCCCCGCTTTACCGGATCGATGTGGGCAAGGAAACCTATTGGGCCAAGGATGATCGCCACAAGGAGGAAATCCTCGCCGGCTTGAGGGCCAACGCGAAATTCGAGGTGAGTCGGTTCAAAGGCCTTGGGGAAATGGACGCCAAGGTGCTTTGCGACACGACCCTGGATCCGAGAATCCGGACTCTTCTCAAGGTGGAAATCGATTCCAACCTGGAAACCGACCAGACCTTTGTGGACCTTTTGGGAAAAGATCCCGCCCAGCGGTACCGATTCATTATGGATATGGCGACGCTGGCATCCACGGAGGACCTGGATGTCTGAAAAAGCATCCATTTTCGGATCCTGATAGTTGTTTTTCGGGCGGGTTGCCTATGGTTTTTGGTTGAACCCGCGAGTTCCGGTCTTTGCCGCGATCAGATTTTCGACGCGCGATCCTGACAAAAATCATAACAGCCATCGGCAAGGTCGACAATTTTTGGCCCAAGGTGGAGTTTGTCCCTCCATGCCGGGGGGATCCCCTCGAATCCGTAATAAGCTCCCGCGATTTGCCCATAAATCGCCGCGGTTGTGTCGGCATCCTCGCCCAGGTTGGCCGCCATGAGACACCCTTCACGAAAATTATCCGATCGCGCAAACGCCCAAAGGGCCGCTTCCAGCGAACGCACGACATACCCTGAACCGCGAATATCGGGAGGATCGAGTCTTAGGAACGATCCCCTCGCCACATTTTCGATCTCCGGGCATAAGGGCATCTCATCCCAAAGACCCGGCTCGGGACAAAAACCGGGAATGAGGATTTGGGATTTGCAGTATCCGTGCAGGGCTCCGTAAAGTAGGCCGGCAAAATAGCGGCAGGCGTCGATCGCCGCCTGGGCGCAGTGGGTGGTTTTGGAGCTTTCCCCCGCGAAATGGATCGCTTCGCGGGGCTCAAAGGCGTGACACAAAACGGCCGGAGCCAATCGCATCAGGGAACCGTTTCCCGCCGAGGATGGGTCCTGGCTTCCAGCGATGGGATCCCCTGTCCGCTGAAAACGGTCAAGGGCCACACGGGTGGCGTTGCCGATGTCGAAGCATCTGCCGGTGCTGCTCCAATATCCATGGCGCCACCAGCGGATATAGCGCTGGATTTGGTCGAGTGGGTCGAATTGATTCGTCTGGACCAGGCTGTCGGCGAGGCACAGCGCCATGGAAGTGTCGTCGGTCCATTGGCCAGGCAAAAGGTTGAATGGCCCCCCGCCCACCATGTCGGTAATCGGTTCAAAGGATCCAGGACGGGTGAATTCCAGCGTCGTTCCCACCGCGTCCCCCACGGCGAGGCCGACCAGGCAACCCCGCCAGCGGGAGCGTGGGTTTGGCGGTGTGAATTCAGGAGCCACGGATTCGAAAACTGACATATTTTGTCTCGTAATAGGCGTCGAGCCCCTCCTGGGCGAGTTCCCTTCCCAGGCCACTTTCCTTCATCCCACCGAAGGGGCATTGGGGGCTTGTGGGCACCGGGTCGTTGATTCCAATGATCCCCGCTTCGAGTCCTTCGGCGAGTTTCCATGCCGTCGAAAGATCGTTGGTGAAAGCGTAGGCGGCCAAACCATAGGGCGTGTTGTTGGCCTGCTCGATGACCTCATCGATTTGCGAATATTCGAGAATCGGAAGGATAGGGGCGAAGGGTTCCTCGGATAAAATCCGGCAATCGGGTGAAAGCCCGTCAAGGACGGCGGGTTCAAAAAACAACCCGCTGTCGAATCGGACATCACGCCGGCCGCCCGCAAGTAGCCTTGCCCCGCGCGTTTTGGCCTCGTCGACCAATTGTTGCGCATGGCGAAGTCCCGATGCCTCGAACATTGGGCCAATTTGGACTCCCGGTTCAAGTCCTGATCCGACCTTGAGGGATTTGGTGGCGTCGATCGCGGCTTCGGTAAAGCGCTTGCGAAGATCTTTTGAAATGTAAAAACGGCTGGGGGCGATGCAGACCTGGCCATTGTTTCGGAACTTTCCGGTGACGGCGATTTGCGCCGCCATTTCCGGATCCGCATCGGGGCCGATAATGAAAGGGGCATGGCCGCCCAGTTCAAGACTCAGCCGTTTGATCTGGTCGGAGGCGCCCCGCATCAATTCCTTTCCGACGGTCGTGGAGCCGGTGAAGGAGATTTTTCGGCAAACAGGGTTGGAAAGGAATTCGGCCGCGACCTCCGAGGCCGGTCCCGCAACGAGGTTCGCCACACCTT
>CAWUOD010000050.1:0-10985 GCA_963923115.1 uncultured Singulisphaera sp. | reverse complement strand
GGCTCGGAGATGTGTATAAGAGACAGCCACCCAGACGAAAACCAAGAAATGCCCAATAAGGAGACAAAGGCATTCCGAAAAGGCCTAAAAATACACCAATGATCCCCAAAATCAAAGGATTCCCTGGAAGTGACTCCATCCAATCCGGTTTTCCGGCAACACCTGGATTTCCTGGAAAATCGAACTCCTCCAAAGGATCCGCGCCTCCCTCAAATATCATGATTCCGCCCACAATTTCTCGATCACACGCCCCTCAGGCAAGGTGAGCAACCGCCCTTCCCGATCGATAACACTTCCATTGGTCGCGATCCCCAAGGCCTCCAGACAAGTCACCGCCACATCCCATGGTCCGGCGGGGTCGGTCATGGGGTACGCCGCATGGCGATCCGTGGCGCCGATAATCCGGCCAGGCTGCGTCCCCGCCCCCGCCACAACCATCGGATAGGTCGCCGACCAGTGCTTTCGGCCCGGGGTGGTCCCCACAAACCGCTTTTCCAAGGCGACCAGAGGGGCCCGGCCAAACTCTCCCATGCAGATCACCAAAGTATCCTGAAGCCGTCCACTCTCCTGCAAATCCCCAAGCAGGGCGCTCATCGCCTGGTCAAGCCGGGGGAGAAGAACCGTTTCCATCGACTCAAAAAGATCGTTGTGCGTGTCCCAGCCACAAGCGTCCCCATCCGCGGGAGCGATATCCTGTCCACGAATCGATTGATTCAAAAATACCGTAATCCACGGAGTGCCCGCTTCGACCAACCGTCTTGCCAAAAGGCATGCCTGCCCGGTCCGGTGACGACCATACCTGTCATGGACTTCCCCTTTTTCCCGGGAAAGATCAAATGCCTGGCGAAGTCGGGGCTGTTCCAGAAGCCGATACCCCTGCTCCAGCATGACATCCCGGCCAAGCCGGTCTTCGGACAGACTCATCGCCGCATCGGTCGATTGAAGCGCCGATTCGAGTTGGCTTTGAAGCACCCTCCTGCCATCAATGCGAATTTTGGGCAATTCGGTCCGGTCCTTGAGGCCCAGGGCCGTCGCCGGATCCAGCCTCGGATCACCAAGGCCAATCGCGCTATAAGCCGGTCCCAATACTCCTGGATATTGCCCCGCCCCGGGAGTGATCGGCATAAGAATGGGGCCATTGAGGTGAAACGCCCCGAACGGGCCGACCAATTCCGGTGCCAATTTCCGCGCAAGACATCCAATCGCCGGACGGTCCATGCTTCGGGGATCCGGGTTTGATGTCTTTTGGGGGTGATAATGGCCTGTCAGGGCAAGATAACAAGCACTCCCATGTTCCAAATCCACATGGGAAAGGGTTTTGTAGATCGAATAGTGCTTGGCCATCTGGGCCAAACGGGGCATATGCTCACAAATGCGAATTCCCGGCACATCGGTCGCGATTGGTTTGAAAGCCCCCCGAACCGCCGAAGGCGCATCGGGGCGCATGTCCCATGTCTCCAGTTGGGAAGGGCCACCCCCCGCGAAAAGAATCACAACGCTTTTGGCCCGGGCTTTCCCCCTCGGTCCGCCTGGACTGGACGCCCAGATCCGGCCCGGCTCAAGACCCATTCCCGCCATCCCCCCTAGCGCCGAAAGCGCGCTCAGGCGCGCCATCGCCTCGCGTCTTGTCGCCTGCAGGGGAGTCATGTCTGATCCCGTTGGTCTGGGGGGGTGTTCGATCAAAATACATCACTCTTTTTAGGGAGTTTTCTCTCCCTTTAAACAATTCCGAAAACAATGCAGGATAAGTTTGGTATTGCTGCAAATTTTCCTTTTTTCGTGGAGGATAGAACACTCCAAATCCCCCGATATCTGATAAAATCTATATCAGCAGAAATTGTTTGGGTACTCCGGTTCTTCCACCCTTTGAACAGCCCTGACATGAAAATCCAGCACCGATAACAAGGAATTGCCTCGAGGTCGGAAAACATGTCAAGGCATTTCAAGCTAATCCTTAGGAGGCCAACCTGGGTTGCTCTTTTCCTGCTTCTTGCCAATAACGCATATTCCGCCGACCCGGCAAACCCGCTCCCTGCCGATCCCAAAGGTCTTGCCTTTTTCGAAGCCAAAATCCGACCCATCCTTACCGAGCATTGCCTATCGTGCCATTCCACCGAGGCGGCGGCGCAAAATCGCCTTTCGGGCGGTCTATTTTTGGACAGCCGCGAGGGGTGGGCCAAGGGAGGCGACAGCGGTCAGGCCATCGTACCCGGAAAGCCTGACGCCAGCCTCCTGCTCAAGTCGGTCTTGTACGATGGGGACATCAACATGCCCCCCAAAGGAAAACTTCCCGCGGCGGCGATTCGCGATATCAGCCAGTGGATACGCATGGGAGCACCCGATCCCCGCACGGGAACAGCACCCATCAAAAAACAGACCGGCTTAAGCGTCGAGGCGGGCAAATCGTTCTGGTCCTATCGACCGATTGTCCGCCCAAAGGTTCCCACCGTTCAAAATCTGGCCTGGGCCCATAACGATATTGACCGGTTTATCCTCAAAAGGCTCGAAGCCAAGGGGATGGCTCCCGCTCCCGATGCTGACAAGCAGACTCTCATTCGAAGAGTCTATTTTGACCTGACAGGTCTTCCTCCCTCGCCTGAAGCAATCCAGGATTTTGTTCGTGACACCGACCCCAAAGCCTATGAGAAGCTCGTTGACCGTTTGATGGGATCCCACGCGTTTGCGGAACGCTGGGCCAGACACTGGCTCGACATCTCGCGCTACGCCGATTCGGTGACCTTACGGGGTCTGATCTACACCGAGTCCTGGCGCTATCGCGATTATGTGATAAATTCGATCCAAAATAACATCCCGATCAATCAGATCATCCGGGAACAGATCGCCGGTGATCTCCTTCCCGCGCAAAATGACGAAGTTCGCACTCGCAACCTGATCGCCACAACCTACCTGACCCTGGGAAACTCCAACCTGGAAGAACAGGACAAACAGCAACTCCGCATGGATGTCGTGGATGAAATGCTCGATGTGATCGGCAAGGGACTATTGGGACAAACTCTCACCTGCGCCCGCTGTCACGATCACAAATTTGATCCTATCCCCACAAGCGATTACTACGCGCTTGCCGGGATCCTGCGAAATGCCAAAGCTCTGGAGGAGGACAATGTTTCCAAATGGGTTGAGGTTCCCCTCCCCATGAAACCCGACCTGGCCAAAGCCATTGCCCTGCATGACGCCGAAATGGCCAGGCTCCAGCAAAAAATCCAGCTCCTCAAGGGCCCCACAAACACCAGGGACAATCAAGGAACCGGGATCATTCCCCCAAGTAGCCTTCCTGGAATTGTGGTCGATGATGCGATGGCAAAAAAAGTGGGGATGTGGCAACACTCCACCTTTTCGGGAAGCTATATCGGTTCTGGCTATATCCACGATCAAAACTCCGAAAAAGGGAAGAAAACGCTGACCTTCGCCCCCGATCTGCCCGCCAATGGGCTTTATGAGGTCCGCCTGGCCTATTCCCCTGGTTCCAGCCGCTCCAAATCGGTAAGCGTGACCATCTTTGCTGCCGGCGGCGAAAAGACACTCGCCATCGACATGACCAAGCCCGGCCCTATCGATGGTCGTTTTGTTTCCCTTGGGGAACACCGCTTTGAAAAGACGGGCCAAAGCTTTGTCATCCTTTCCAATGAGGGCACAACCGGACATGTGACCGCCGATGCGGTCCAGTTCCTTCCGCTGGACGGAAGCACCACCGCCAGGGAAACCGCACCATCCGCCAAGCCTTCTCCAAAAAGCGATACGCCCTCCCCTGGAGATTTCGCGAACAAGCAGCAGACAATCAAGGAACTGGAAAAGGAGCTGCGAAAACTCAAATCCGCCGCGCCCAAACGCCCGATGGCCATGTCGGTCGTGGAGGAGAAAAAGATCGAGGATGCCCGGATTCATATCCGCGGGCTGGTGTCCAATCCCGGCCCGGTCGTACCCCGGGGTGTGCTCCAGGTGGTGAATGCTGGCCCCTTGACACCATTTCCCAAGGATCAAAGCGGGCGGCTACAACTTGCCGATTGGATTGTTGCATCGGGGAACCCACTCACTCCACGAGTGATGTCCAACCGAATCTGGACCTGGCTCATGGGCCAGGGCATCGTGCGTACCGTCGATAACTTTGGCACGACTGGCGAAGCCCCCACCCATCCGGAACTGCTCGATTTCCTTGCCTCGGAATTCCTGGATCAGGGTTGGTCACTCAAACCCCTGGTAAGACAAATTGTTCTTTCGAGGACCTATCAACTTTCTTCCAGCGTATCCGAATCCCTGACGAGGCTCGATCCCGAAAACAGACTGTGGGGTCGGGCCCAGCGCAAACGCCTCGACGCCGAGGAGATCCGTGATGCGATGTTTTTCATCGCGGGCAACCTCGATCGGCAATCGGGTGGATTTTTGTTCCCCGAGACACTCGCCGCCGATTATGGTTTCACAACCGAATCCACCCGCCGCAGCATCTATCTCCCCGCGTTTCGAAACGCGCTCCCCGAGATTTTTGAGGTATTCGATTTCGCTGACACTTCGATGGTCACAGGAAAACGGACCGAAAGCACTGTTGCTCCCCAGGCCCTTTTCATGCTCAACTCCCCATTTCCCGCAAAACAGTCAACCCTTGCCGCAAAGCGCGATATTGGGGATTGGCCCAAAAACACAATCACCGAGCGGATCCAAAAAGCCTACATCAATACCCTCGGACGAAATGCCACCCTTTCGGAAATGCAAATTGCCGAGCGGTTCCTGAACAAGGCTGAAACCAGCCCCATTAGCTCGTCGGAAAAACATCATCAGGGCCTTGAGGCGCTATATCACGCGCTTTTCGCCTCGGCCGATTTCCGCATGCTCAACTAAGGAGAGCCCAAATGCTAAATCCACTCTCCCGATTCACTCCCCTCTCCCGGCGCGATTGGCTTTCCCAAACCGGCTGCGGTTTTGGTTCGCTCGCTCTTGCCGCCATGGCCACCAGGGATTCCCGCGCCTTTGAAGGAAATTCTCTTTCAGAGGCTAATACCACTTTTGGGACTCCTACGACCAATCCCCTAGCGGCAAAGGTCCCCCACCACACCCCCAAAGCCAAACGGGTGATTTTCCTTTTCATGCAGGGTGGCGTAAGTCAGGTCGATAGTTTTGATTACAAACCCCGCCTGAATGTGGATGATGGCAAATCGCTCTCTTTTGATGATGCCCGGGTGATCGCGAAAACCGGAATGCGTGGTTCCAGTCAACGGGTGATGAAGCCTCTCTGGAAATTTGCCCAACACGGCCAATCGGGCCGCTGGGCCTCGGACCTGTTCCCGGAAATGAATCGTTTCGTGGATGACATGTGCTTTGCCCATGCGATGCACACCGAAGGTGTGGCGCACGGACCCGCGACACTATTTCTGCATTGTGGATCCACCAACTTCATAAGACCCAGCATGGGTTCCTGGATCCTTTACGGGCTTGGCACACCCAACGAAAACCTTCCCGGGTTCGTCACCATTGGTCCCTCCTCAGGCAACGGCGGACCGCGCAACTATGGAACGGCGTTTTTACCCGCCACCTTTCAGGGAACCCCCATTGGCAAAGCCGGAGGCAACCCTTCCGATTTCCTGATCAAAAATCTCGATTCCAAACTTTCCGAAAAAGCCCGCTCTGACAGGTTTGGGCTCCTTCGGGAACTTCACGCTGAACGCCTCCGCGAAACGCCAGGTGATGGAGAGATCGAGGCCATTGCCAACTCGTATGAACTCGCCTGGCGGATGCAGGGGAAAGCTCCGGATGTGCTCGATCTTTCCGGGGAGACCGCCAAAACCAAAGTGCGTTATGGCATCGGCGAAAAAGCCACCGATACCTTTGGCAGACAGTGCCTCATGGCTCGTCGCCTTTGCGAGCAGGGTGTCAGGTTTCTGCAAGTGACCTATGGAGACAACTCGGCCAACCCGGCATGGGACCAGCACTCTGATCTCCCCAAACATGGCGACCACGCCAAAGCCGTCGATCGCCCGATCGCGGGGCTTTTGGCCGATCTCAAGGAGCGGGGACTTCTTGAGGATACGATCGTCTGGTGGGGCGGGGAATTTGGCCGAACCCCCTACGCCCAGAACAACGGCACAGGTCGCGATCACAACCCAGGCGGGTTCACGGTCTGGCTGGCAGGCGGTGGCTTCAAACCCGGGTTCGCCCACGGAGCGACGGATGAGCATGGCGCCCGAGCCATCGAGGGAAAGGTCCACATGCACGACCTGCACGCGACCATCTTGCACCAGCTTGGCCTCGACCACGAAAGACTAACCTACCGCTATGCTGGTCGGGATTTCCGCCTGACCGACATCCATGGTCGGGTCGTCCGGGAGTTGGTGGGTTGATCCGGCAAAAAAGTCCGCAGTTGTCGCTTGGGATTTCTACCATGAAGTACTTTGCCAATATTTTTTCTTCAATAGCGGTCTTTTTTGGAATGCATGGGACCGTCTTGTCAGAGGACTCCCCAAATCCCGAAAGCGGCGAAAAAAATCCCATTTGGATCGGATACACCCAACTGCGAACCGACCTCCCGGGCGGAAGACACAACAATGTGCGAACCAGTAGGGCGATGATGGTCCACCCGGATGGATCCGGCACCAGACAAGTCGCCGACAAACTGGTCGAAAACGAAAACACCTGGACCCAATTCGCGGGCTGGTCCCCTGATGGAACCTGGGCAGTGATCAATCAGGGGTGGCAGGATCCAGTCAACGCCCTTTGGGAAGAGGAGCACAAAACCTTCCGTATGGAGCCGGGGAAATGGCGCCTTGATTCGCTCTTGTGGGATCCGTTGAAAAACAGAGGCACAAACCTGACCTCAATCGAACGGGTCAGCCATTACAATGGTGGTCTTTTCTTTCTTCCCGGGGGAAAACAACTCGGTTTCACACCCCTGATGGGTGGTTTATCCAAACCCTTCGTGATGGATCCGGATGGTAAAAACAAAAAGGATGTTTCCGGTTCGGGAGGCGGGTTCGCGTATGGGTATAGCGCATCGCCTGATGGAACGAAAATCAGCTACCACGACAATTATCAAATCCACATAGCCAATGCCGATGGATCGAAAAAACAGAAAATCGAAACCGTAAATTCGTTCAACTTTGGACCACGCTGGTCACCCGATGGAAAATGGCTTCTCTTCCTTTCGGGAAAACATGGCGCAAGCAACCCCTTTATTGTTCGCTCAGATGGAACAGGGCTGCGCAAACTTGTCGACCTGGGAGGCTATCAGGGTTGGATCGCGTTTCTGGATGTTCCCGACTTCCATGATGGGAGCAGTGACACCCCGGTCTGGTCCAATGATGGCCTGTCGGTGTTTCACACCGCAAAAGCAGAAAACGGGGTCGAGCTTTGCCAAACCAACCTGGAGGGTGTCACCACCCGATTGACCCAATCTTCACCCGGGACACTCCACTATCATCCCACCCCATCCCCCGATGGCAAATCCATCGCTTATGGCTCGAAACGCAATGGCGTTCGGCAACTGTTTGTCCGGGACCTGAAAACCAACCAGGAAACCCAAATCACCCAGCTCAAAAAAGGCGAAGCCGCCATGTGGCCCCATTGGCAACCGACAGGGAAATGACATCTGATCAAGGGGCTTGGTGAATTGACGAATGGCCCCAATTTACAACATTGAAGATCCCTTATTGCACCCAAATAAGTTGTTTGATTCCGGCGACTTTTTGATTTTCCCATTTTCATGCGGGTGTTTTTTTCGTGGTCAAATGGATTGGTTTTTGGCGTTTGTTTCCCTCGTCTGTTTCGTTGGGTTTGGGAATCCAAATCAAAGTCTGTTCAATAAGTCCAAAATGCAAAGGGGGCCGAGCTGCTGCCCGCCCCCCTTTGTGTTGACTAAATCGCGGAGCCTCATTTAGGCTTTTTTGGTATCCGATTCAAAAACGGTCCGGTAAACAAGTCCAGCCGCGACCGCACCCACGATGGGGGCGATCCAGAACAGCCACAATTGGGCCAGGGCCCAACCACCCACCAACAGGGCTGGTCCTGTGGAACGGGCCGGGTTGACGGATAGATTTGTCACCGGAATCCCGATCAGGTGAATCAGGGTAAGGCCAAGGCCAATCGCAATGGGGGCAAAACCCGCGGGAGCACGCTTGTCGGTCGAACCAAGGATGATCATCAGGAACATGAAGGTCAGGACGACTTCCGCGACAAGACAGGCAATAAGACTGTACTTTTCGGGGGAGTGTTCCGCATACCCGTTGGAAGCGAAGCCACCCGAGAGAGAGAAACCTTCCTTGCCCGATGCAATCAGATAAAGGACGACAGCACCCGCAATAGCACCCAGAACCTGGGCCGCGACATAAGGAATGAAATCCTTTGCGGAAAACCGGCCACCTGCCACAAGGCCTGCGGAGACAGCCGGGTTAAGGTGGCAACCCGAGATATGGCCAATGGCATACGCCATGGTCAGGACGGTCAAGCCAAAGGCGAGGGCGACGCCCACAAAACCGATGCCAACATTAAAAGGGGAGTCGCCAAATTTTCCGCTAACTGCGGCGGCCAAAACCGCACTTCCACAGCCCCCAAATACCAGCCAGAATGTGCCGATAAACTCGGCAATACAACGCTTTCCAATCTGCATAAATTCCGTCCCATTCTTCTAGCAAGGCCTGGAATGTACCTCTCCCAAAAAACCATTTGGGAATAACGACAGGTCTATCCCAATAATCCCTAATTGACTGTATCCAAACAAGATAGGATCCACCCTTTTTGAGAACACCGCAAACACGACTTTATTCTCAATTTTCTTTCCAAATTCCGGTTTTTCGGCACCCATGAAAAAAGACACTTCATCCAACCCTAAAGTTCGCATGAGTGTTCCCCCTTTGTTCGGAAATCCCAAAACAAATTTTCCCCTTTTGCCAAAAAGGGAAGTAACCAAACAATTCAACCGATTGGACAAATACCGGTGGGCCACCCCTCGGCCTCTTCGCAAACAGAACATAGAATTTGGTTTGGGAAAATCAAAAAGGCAATACACCCTGATCCAAACAGATGCATTAAGAAAAAGTCCCCTTCAAGGAACCGGCAATATGACCCAGTCCGCGCCACTTGCCATTCCCACAATCAGGGAAGTCCTCCAGGCCGAAGCGGTGATTCGCCAGCACATATCCCCCGCTCCCCTGATTCGTTCCTATGCCCTGGAGCAGGCTCTTGGCCTGAGTGATGGACGGCGGGTATGGCTCAAGGATTATGGATGGACACCCGTGGGGTCTTTCAAACTTCTTGGCGCCCTCAACTGGATGGCCAATAATCTTGAGCGGATCGGTTCCAAGCCCGTTGCCGCCCACTCGTCCGGTAACTTCGCCTCCGGGATTTCCTTTGCCGGATCGCGATATGGTCGTCGTGTGATCGTGGTCATGCCCGAAAGCGCACCAAAGGTCAAATTTGAACGCACCCGCTCCTTTGGGGCCGAGGTGCGAACCTATGACATTGCCACTGATCACCTCACCGGAATTCGCGACAAGCTGACCAGGGAAATCGCCGAGGTTGAAGGGGCGATTCAGGCATCTCCCTACGATGATCCCCATGTCATCGCAGGAAACGGAGTTGGCGGATTGGAAATTGTCCAGGAACTGAAAGCCCAGGGGCGTTCCCTTTCCCATTTCCTTTGCCAAGTCAGCGGAGGCGGACTGATGGCCGGACATGCGCTGGCTATTTCAAATGGATTTCCCTTGGCAAAGATCATCGGAGTTGAACCTTCGGGGGCGGACGATTTCCGTCAATCCTTGGCAGCAAAGGAGCGCGTCCGACTCGAAAAGCCTACCAGCATTTGTGATGGCCTTTTGTCCTATGATGTGGGACAATACAACTGGCCGATCCTGCGCCAATGGGTGAAAAGCTCTGTCGCAGTGGACGACCTTGCGACCCGCCAGTCCATGCGCTGGCTTTATGAAAAACACGGATTGCGTACGGAACCATCTGGCGCGATCGCAACGGCAGCCCTTTTCAGCGACGAAGTGGATTTGAATGGGGATGGAGACATTGTTGTGTTGGTCAGCGGACGCAATGTGGATGAACCGGCATTTCAAAATTGGATCCAGGTGGAACCTGGCGAGATCCAGCCAGGAGTGGCATTGTTCCGATAATCCTGACTGGACACAAAAAGCACCCCTTCAGCCTGGATTCTGGTTCTAGAATTCCTTTATGGCGGTTGCGCCCCACCAGCAAAATTTAACTTCAAACGGATGTGAATCAAACATGCGAACCATTTGGTCTTTCGGGTCGGCGGGACAGCTTTTTTTCGGACAAAAATCAAGCCTCCGTGCCCCTGAAATGGCCAAAAAACATGGCCTGCGCAGACTTTTGGTGATCAGTGATCCGATCCTGGAACAAGCAGGAATCGTAAAAAAAGTTGTTGATCCGCTCATGTCTGCGGGACTTGATGTTCTCGTTCATCTGGGAGGCGAACCTGAACCCACCCTTGCCGCAGTCCTCAAAAGCGTGGATGTAGCCCGGGCTTTTGGACCAACCGGACTGGTTGGTCTGGGGGGGGGATCGAATATGGATCTGGCCAAACTCACTTCCAAGGTTCTGGCCCATGGCGGACACCCCCGCGACTACACGGGAGATGACAAAGTTCCCGGTCCTATTGTTCCCCTCATCTGTATACCCACGACAGCCGGAACAGGGTCCGAAGTATCCCACGCCGATGTCTACACCGATCCCGACGCCGGTATCAAACTGGGCAGCTTGTCCCCATTTCAGAGACCACTTATTGCTCTTGTTGACCCACTTCTGACTCTCACCTGCCCTCCCAAGGTGACAGCCGATTCGGGAATCGATGCCCTGACCCACGCCATCGAAGCCTACACCGCCATCGCCAATTCCCATTTCCCGTTGCCCGAACCGGGAAGGTCGTGCTACCAGGGGAAAAACCCGATGGGGGACATCATGGCGGAAAAGGCGATCCGTCTTGTCGGTGAACACCTGGCCCATGCCGTGGAGGAACCAGGATC
>CAWUOD010000049.1:0-11049 GCA_963923115.1 uncultured Singulisphaera sp. | reverse complement strand
ATCCTATGGGTGGGTTCCAACCGCGCAAACGATCGATCCACGGAGAACGCCTGGCGCTTTCGATTTCCCAAGCCAAGTGGGCTTCCCGCTCGTTTACCGCAAGAAAACGGACCGAATCGCCCGGCCGAAGTTGGCCCATGGCATCCTGATCGGCCCGGATGACAACTCCAATGCGGGGATATCCGCCTATGGTTTGGGCTCCTACGCCAAGGATCATCGGGAGTCCCCCATGGTTGACCTGAATCGTTCCCGGCAGTACCGGTTCGGAGAGCATTTCCTGTTTGCAAAGGCGGCTCAAGGGGGATCCCTCCAGACGGATTCCCATCCTGTTAGCCTCTTGGGAGACCTTCCAAGTCTGTTCAAAAAGGGCATTCGGTGGCCACTGGTTCGCCTCGGGACCCGGAAGCACCCGGAGGGTCCCACAGGGAGCCTGCCACACCCTTTCGGTCGGTCTGCGAAGCGGTGCTGTTCCTCCCGGGCAGGGAAAAATCCCGTTTGCCTGGACGGGTCGAAATCCCGAGTGACTCCCCAGAAGCCTGGGCGAGTTGATGCCCCCCGCGACCGCCAGATACCCCCTTGCGCCCTGGGCCATCGGTCCTGTTCTGAGGGTTTGTCCGGGTTTCCAGAGGAAGGTCTTTTCGGTCGGGATTTCGATTGGGGGCGCGTTATCTCCGGAGGTTATCCAACCAAAATCCACCGCGCCGCTAAACACCGCCACAAGAGGCTCGCCCCCGCAAACAAGGGTCGGCCCGATCAGGCTGAATTCGATCATGGCCAGATGGGGGTCGTTTCCCAAAAGCGAGTTGGCCAGATCGAACGAAAAACGGTCGGCGGGCCCGCCAGGTCCCACGCCCCGGTCCCGAAAACCAAAACGGCCCTGGTCGATGATCCAGGTGTCCATGCCGGGGCGCACCACTTCCACCCGGGAAAGTTCCGGACAAGTCATGAGGTTTTTACCCCTGGGGCATCCATCACCGGGGCTGTGATTTCAAACTCTTTCTCCAACAATCTTGTGCGCACGGCACCCAGTATTCTGGCCGCATCGGGTGAATCGCCATGCACACAAAGGGTTTTCACCCGGCCCGAAAGGGCAAGACGAAGGGCTTGTTGGGCGGCGGCTTCCGGGTCGTGAAGAATGTCGCCCGGTGTTCCCCTGGGAAGGAGGTTTCCCATGGGGTCCATTCCCCGGTCCGCAAATCCTTCCGGAACAAAAATCCCCAGGGGAGCGGTCAATGTTTCCAATACCGATCTGGAAAATCCAAAGATCAGCAGGCCAAATTCCCGGGCTATGGCTATGGTCTCTTCGGCGAGTTGGCGATCCGATCCCGCCTGGTGGTACAAGGCTCCATGGAGCTTGAGATGGGCAAGTTTCAGGCCATGTTTTTGTGCGGCACGGGCGACTGTTTCGATCTGGGGGACAATCAGTCTTCGCAGGTCGGATCCATCGATCGGGATCGCCACCCGGCCAAAGTGTTCCCGGTCGGCGTGTCCGGGATGCGCCCCGCAGGAGATCCTGTAAGTGTTTGCCAATTCCAGGGCCCGGTCCAGATCCTCCGGACTCCCCGCATGGGCCCCGCAGCAAAGATTCCATGACGAACAAAGAGGCGCCAAAAGCGCCTCGGTGCCGGTGCCTTCGCCAACATCGGCGTTGAGGTCGATACGCCGGGAGGTGAGCGGGGTCATGAGGCGGGTTTGGCTTTGGGACGAAAAGCCGCGACGACCTCCGGGCGTGTTTCCAGCCGTGGCCCCTCCATCAGGTCGATGCAATAGGGGACGGCGGGGAACACGGCCATAAGGCATTCGCGGATGGCTCCCGGTTTTCCGGGAAGGTTGATGATCAGGCTTTTTCCCCGAAGCCCCGCTGTTTGCCGGCTGAGGATTGCGGTCGGCACGCTTTTAAGCGAAACGGCCCGCATCAATTCCCCAAATCCGGGCATCATCCGGTCGCAGACGGCTTCGGTGGCCTCGGGAGTGACATCGCGCGCAGCCGGGCCGGTGCCCCCCGTCGTCACCACCAATTGACAATTGTGGTGATCGACCAGGTCCTTGAGTGTCCCCTCGATGAGGGGGCGCTCGTCGGGGATAACCCGGACAAGTGGCTCGAAGGGTGTTGTCAGCGCCTCGGCGAGAAAAGCGACAATCGCCGGCCCGCTCTCGTCGGCATAGATCCCCTTGCTCGCGCGATCGGAGATGGTGACAATACCAATTTTTGCGATAGAAGACATGGTTATTTTGCCCCGGATTCTTTCGATTCCGGCGGGAGGCCGAGTCCTTCGCGCACAAGCATGGGAAGGTATTTCATGGGAGGCGAACCGTGTGATAGGACCTGTTCGTGATAGGGTCCGATTTGGAATTTGTCCCCCATCTCACGCTGGATGCTTTGCCGCATTCTGTGAAACGCCATGCGTCCGACAAAATAGGTGCTGAGCTGACAGGAGCTCTGTTTGGCCCGGATGATCTTCCCCAATGCTTCCCCCTCGGTCTGGAAGGCGCGTCTGACAAGAAGGTCCAGTGCCTGGGCATCGGTCCAGTTTTGGCAGTGCATACCGTTATCCAAAAGGGCGTTGGCGACAGCCCTAATGTACCATTTGAGCTGGCAAAGCCTGAGGCCAAGGTCCCCATCGCCATACCCCTCGTCAAGCATCACCTGTTCGGAGTGGACGGCCCAACCTTCTGCAAAGACCCCGGAATAGAGTACGCGCCGAAGTTCGCTAGGGTAGCGGTTGGAATATTCCAACTGGACATAGTGGCCGGGGTAGGCCTCGTGAAGCGTGAGGATTTGAAGCATGCGACCGTTGTATTCGCGCATGAAACTCTCAACCCGGCGGGCGTCCCAATCGCGAGGTGGAGGCGAAACGGCATAGACGCTTTTGGATTCCCGGTCCAGCGGAGGCGCCTGGTTGAGGTAGGCGACCGAATTGCCTCTTTGGAACTCGGGCATTTCCAAAATCAGACAGCGATCCGGCTCGGGCAGCGTGAGTATGTTGCGTCTTTTGATGAAGTCCTTGAGCTGTTTGGCGGTCGCGCGGGCGTCCACGACCAGGTTCGCGACATCGCCATGTTGTCGGCCCAACTCGTCAAGAACCCGGGTCGTGGTTTCACGGCGGCCCGACTCATCGCTTGGCGGGACGACTTTGCCGGGAAACATCTTGTGCCACATCTGCCGGGCGATAACATACATTTCCATTTCCACCCGGGCAAATTCGTTCTCGGCGTCCTTGCGGACCTGGTCGGCGGAGGCGTTTGATTCGAGCTCCAGTTCGAGTTTTTTCGCGAAAAGCTCCTTCCCAAGCCGCCAATTCCCCTCTGCTTTGGGGATCACTTCCTTCTCAAGAAATTCCTGATACCCGCTGAGCGCCTCGACCGCTTTGGCGCAGGCTTCCTTCATCCCGGGAATTTCCCCTTCGGAGCCGAGAAGCTCCCGGATACCGCTTTCGTAATAGCGGATCGTGCCACGGTTTTGCCGGGCGGCGGTTTCCGCATGGACTTTCAGCACATTGGCTGGCGCGACCGAAAGGTTCGCTTTCGCATCGGCGACCACTTGGGGAATCAGCCGGATCCGCTCAAGGCTCGCCGCGGCGGCGCGCGCTTTGGCGAGGGTCGATTGGGTGATAAGCAGGAAGGTGCAATCGCCTGTGTATTCGGAATAGATCCGGGGATCGCGCTCGTAGGCCTTGAGGTTGTCCGCCTGCCAGATTTGGCGTTTGAGATTATGCTCGAAGATCTCGAAATCGACACGCCCCTGCATGGAGAGTTTCGATTTGTCGATTTCCCGGGGAAGGTCCTCGAGGGTTTTCTGCCAACCCTGGCGCCATTTCAGGCGGCTGGCCGCGTCGACCCTTTCGAGCTTGTCCGCGTTTCTGTGGTCGCCCAGACGGGTCGCCAGCGCGGGTTGCTCGTCGAGTTCACGGCGCAGCCACGCCTTGAAATAGGCTTCGAGTCTTTTGTCTTCGGGTGTGTCGGCGGCGAACGCGAGTGGCGCCAAAGCGGGGCCGCACAAAACGAAAAGGCTTAGACCAACCATCCAACCCAACAGCTTGCGATTCATGGGATATCTCCTTCATAGCTTGAGAATACCCCTTTGGCCCCGTCTTGAAAGGGGCCGATTCAACTCGTTGTCAAATTTCCCGATGCGTCAAAGCAAACGGTAATGGGGGAAAATGTGGGCTGATCCGTCTTAAGTCCAAGGGAGTGCAGGACCATGGTCTTTGCCAAAGCTCCCCCTGCCGCCCGATTCAGCCCGACGAAGGAAGTGGTCAGTCGTGGATTGATTTCCAGAATCCGGTCATCCTGTGGGTTGTCTCCCAGGATCATGTCAACTCCCAGCCACCCCCGCCACAGGGGTATCGTCGCGACCAGCTTTTCCGAAAGGATCCGGGTTCGGTGGGCCAGGTCGGGCGGAATGGGCGTTTTCCCCCCCGCGTAGGTGAAAGCCCCATCATTGGAAATCGTCTGGAAACAGGGAGGGCAATACCAGCACCCTTTGGGACCGCCAAGAATCGCCTGGGAGACCGGCTTTCCCGAAACCAAAGGCTGCAGAATCCATTCATTGGGATTCAGGCCCGATGCCTCAGCCGGACTATCAAGTAGCCGCATATCCTGCGAACCGGCACCATCGCGGCGTTTCAGGACCCAGGGGGGGCATGAAGCGGTTCGCAAACCGGTTTCGGGGATCTGTCCGGGTGAAAATGTTTCGGGAGTCGGAATTCCAAATGTTTTCAGATGCTCAAAGGTCTTTTTTTTGTCGGTGGCCATTTCGATGAGGTCGTTATCCGGCGCAATGACCTGTTTGAAGATTGGACGGGCCTGCCGGACAAGGTTCCAAAGGATCCTGTCGGTCTCCGGGGCGATGGGCCAAAGGATATCAAAGGACTCTGCCAATGGAATCAGGTCGGCCCCGGGGGACAGGGGGACCTGCGAATCCGTCGGAAACGCGCGGGCCAGATCGGGATGAATTACGGTTTTGACCTGCAAGTCTTCGGCGGTTTTGAGCGATCCAAGGACCGCGTTGAGCATGGCAAGCCCCTCGCGAACCAGGGAACCGGGGAGTGACGCGGGATCACCCCCCAGTCCCGAACAACACCATTCCAAAACAAGTAGTTTCATAAAGGGTCATGGAGATGGGCCATCAAATAAAAAAGGGAACCGCGGGTTGCCTAGGCCCGCGGTTCCCGAAGTCCCTGGAGGAGCCCGTAACCTGTATCCCCGACCTGGCAACCCGGTCCGGCGAATCGCCAGACGGGGCAGGTCCCGGGCCCCTTTTTGTCCAGGTCTTGGCTTAGGGGACGGTGGGAGTTTTCAAACGGGGAGCGCCCGTTTGGGAAACCGGAATCGGGTCGGTTCCGGAGGTCAGACGAATCGCATTGGCCGCGGGAGGTGTGCCCGGGATTGCCAAGGCGCGGTTATTATCCTCGTTGGCGGGGACAATTCCCTGGGGCAGGCGAATCGCGCCACCCGGGCTGACACCGGCTGTCGCGCCAACATTGCTGATGTTGACGGTGGGCGCGATCAACTTTTCGCGGGGTGATTCCCCGGGGTTACCCATGCTGAGCTCGGGGCGGACAGGAGCGGTTGGCTTGTCGGTTCCCGGAAGGACAGGGGCATTGTTTGGCTTGGGCAGGCGCCCTGGAACTCCGGGGATGGAAGGGGCGTTGTTGTCGCCTTCGAGGGTTTCAGGAGCCGTGGGCGCCTTTTCCAAAAGGGCGGGGATGGAAGGCGCCTCGTTGGCGGGCAACACCGGAAGCCCAACCTGACCATTCTCCGGATTGAAAGACTCGTGGTTGACAAGCGTGCTCCGCTCACGAAGAACAAGGGCGCTGGTTCGTTCGCGTTGATGTTCGACGGCACGGGCCTGGGCAACCTGGGGCAATGCCCCTTCTCCCAGATGCACATTGTTGTGTTTGAGTACGGTGCCCTTTTGGAACTCGAAGGCGCTCAGCGCGTTGTTGTAGGCGACGATGGCCTGGTATTCGTTGGCCAGGGCGTCCGCCCAGAAGCGTTGGGCTTCCAGAAGGATATCGATCGTGTCACGGTTGCGACCGGCACCGGCGCTCTTGCCCGCTATGAACTCCTGGAAGCGGATGCGAATCTGCTCGCCGAAGGCTTCGCGCTGGGCCCGCTGGACCTTGATTTGTTCGTAGCTCGTGTAGATCTTGCGGTAGGCTTGCGAGAGTGTACGGCTGACTTTGAGTTCCTGATCGTGAAGGACCTCATAGGAACGGGCCAGACCCAACTTCGCGTTCCTTACCTGGGCGTTCGCGGCGCGGAAACCGATTGGCACCGTCAAGCGCAGACCCAATTGCCAGTTGTTGTACTTGTTGCTGGAGAGCTGGCGGAGCGCGTTCTGGTTGATGGCATCCATGCCGGGACCGTCAAGCTGGTTGCCGATCGCGTTCGCATCGTAGTTCGAATAGAAGCGCAAATCGGGGAGGAGTTGGTTGCGGGCGTTCATCAGCTCCATTTGCTTGATCTTGACTTCCTGGCGGGCCAGGTAGAGCTCCGGACGAAGGCCGAGGCACTCCTCGAAAGCGGTGTCCCAGTTTGGCTCGTAACGGGCAAGGGTTGGGGTGTCGACCGGGATGAGGCGGGTTCCATCTTCGGCGGGGAAGCCGAGAATGTTTCGCATTTGGCGTTCGTTTTCGAGAACCTGGTCGAGAGCGGCGAGGCGCTGTCCGCGGAAAAGTTCGTATTGGCCACGGGTTTGGGCCAGATCGGCGGGTGTGATCACGCCGGCTTCAAGACGAGCCTTGCTGATCTTCCAGGCCTCATATCCCTGACGGAGCGCCTGCTCACGGGCATAGAGGGTCCAATACGCACCATAAAGATTCCAATAAGCGGTTTCAACATTGAGCACGAGGTTGGCGACAAGGCGCTCGAATTCCGCCCGTTGTTGGTCGAAGCGGGTGCGTGTGACCAGGATACCTTCGTTCGCGCCAACAACCTGGGGAATCACACCGGGAGAAAGCACCGAACCGGGGTGCGAGTTGCGCAACTGGTTGATTTCGACACCGTAGCCTTGCAACAGGGGCTGTTCGAAGGCGAACTGCACCGCGGGCTGGTATGCCGGATTGAAGCGCGCGGGGAGGTTGGTGAAGGTGTAGTTGTTGCTGAAGGTGATACCCGCCACACCACCTGTGGGCAATGGCTTGAGGACCTGGCTGGAGAAATTGCTGACTTGTTGGTTGATGAAGCTGAGGGTTGGGTTCGCGCTGGCCTGGAACGAGTCGAGCGTCGTGCCGATCGGGCGGTCCTGTTGGTTCCAGCTCATGCTGGTTTGCCAAACCGCATCAAATTTGGAAAGGGCCAATTCGACCGTGTTGCCTGTGATGGCCGGTTGCAGCGAGAGCACCCGGATGTTGTCCGAGCCTTCGACGATCTGCCCACCAAAACTGACCAGGGTATCAAACGCGATACCCGCGTTGTTGGGGGTCTGCGAACCGATGTTACCCTGTTCGAGGGCAATCGCCATGGCTTCCGTCAGCGAGAGGAACCTGGGTTTTCTTTCGGGGTCGAGGACCGTCGCCGGCTTGTTGACCACATCCGTAACGGGGAGGGCCGAAGCGCGCGGGTCGGACTCCAACTGAATCGGATAGAGATTCTGGTAATGGTTGAAGTCCGCTTCGGTCATGAAATGGTTCTGCTTGCACCCACCTATTACGGCGAGCATCAAGGCCAAACCACTTGCCTTGCGTATCCACTTCATTGCAAACACCCCGCTTCGAGGTACCCACCAGAATTCGGCAAACCTGGCAGGTTCCGGACCCGATTCCCACCCGGCAAGGCAAGGAATCACAAATGACCACAATGGGTCATCGCTCTATAGGTATCGGTCATGCGGGATGTGAGGATGAGTGAAGTTGTGCGGGTTGTTACGATTTCGTGGGCAAGTATTTGGTGGTTTGGGGAATTTGGGAAGTTTTAAACGGTTTATTTTGCCTGTTTTATGGTGGAGTTTGCGGCCAGTTTCGTTGTTTGTGGCTCAAGGGTTGGTATTTGGTCTAGATGATATGTTTAGATATATTTGCCATTGTGTCCCCCTGCTACCGCCGGTCCATTCTTGCCCCGGGCACAAAAACAGGGATGGCAAGGATACCTTGGAAGCAATCGGCAGATCCTTAAGCGGTCCGCTGGGGGGACGGCTTTTTGGGGGCACCATGGGAAAGGAGGCTATCGGGTTTGTTTCGATAGCCCGTTTTGGGAAAAGGCAGGCCCGCGGACCCGAAGAGGATTTCCCAGGCCGGAAAACACCATCGGTTCAACCTTTGACGCTCACAAGCGTCATGTCATCGGATTGGGGAAAATCTCCCGCGTGGTTGGCGACGGCTTTTCGCACCAAATCCAAAGGGTCCCCCGGATGGGTCAGACACTCCAAAAGCCTCGCGTCCCCAAACAGTTCTCCCTGGGCATTCATCGCTTCGGTGATTCCATCGGTGTAAAAGACCAGCGTTTCGTCCTCCGTGAAAGGCACCTCATAACTTTCAAAAGTGGCTTCCTCGATCACGCCAACCACCGGGCCTGTGGATTCATAGGGGAGGCTGGGACTTTGGCCTTTGCGAAGGAGTACCGGGGAGGGATGCCCGCCCGATGCGTACTTCATTGTGCCTGCTTTTTTGTCAATGATGGCGCATCCCATGGTCACAAACATGCACTGGGGATTTTGTTCAAGCAAAGTCGAATTGATTTGTGCCAGAATGCGCGCGGGACAGGGATTTTCTTTGGCGATCAACCGTGCCAGGGTCGTGGAGACGGCCATAAACAGGGCCGCGGGAACCCCCTTGCCGGAAACATCCCCCACCACGATAGCGACCTTGTCATGGGGCAGCCGAATGACATCGTAAAAATCTCCCCCCACTTCCCGGGCGGGCTCCATCAGAGCCCGACATTCAAGACCTGTGCCTTCCACAACCTCCTGGACATTGCCCCTGAGAATCCCTCCCTGGATTTCCTTGGCGATTTGCAATTCCCTTGCGATCTTCTGTTTGACCGCATCGGAATAGGCTTTGGCCTTGAGCAGGGACCGAACACGAGCCCTCACCTCAAGGGCTTCGAATGGCTTGACCAGATAATCATTGCCACCCGCCTCAAATCCGCGGGTTTTGGATCCAACCTCATCGAGCGAACTTAGGAACATCACAGGCACTTCAGCGGTGGCCGGATTTTCCCGTATACGCCGGCAAACCTCAAACCCATCCATTCCGGGCATCACAATATCAAGCAATACCAGGTCCGGGGGGATTTTTTCGGAGGCTTTGAGGGCGGCCTCACCACTCAGGGCGATGCTGAGTTTGTGGTCATCCTTGAGCAACCTGACAAGGATATCGACATTCGCCTTCACATCATCAACTATCAGTATGCGGCTCTCGGAAAGATCTATCATTATTTTTTTACCTTTAATTTTTTTGGCGTTTGCTTCCAGCGTTATCTTTTAGTCCTGGTCATTGTCCTATTTGGTCGCCTGGTCTTGCAGTTTTTTTGCCAATTCCAATGCGGCGTCAAAATCATAGCCGTCGATGTGATCGATCAATTCCCGAATCAATCCCGACCATGCCGGCAATTCGCCAAGCAACTCCCGGCCGGAGGCCATGGCGCCATCAAGGTCGGAGGCCTCGAGGGCCAACAAGAGGTTGGCCAATGATTTTTGGGCTTTTGGATTTTCCGCGAGGGTCATCGGGCCCTGGATATCGACCGGTTTTTGGATTTCCTTTTCCACGGGAAAAAGGTGCTCAAGCGATTGGGACACGGGGAGGGAGGCGGCTTGCACGGCGCTCCATTTTTCCGCCACATCGGACAATTTGTGCCGCGCCGAGTGTTCCAGACTTTTTGTGGCTTCCCGCAAAGGATGCATTCCCAGATTTCCCGCGGCCCCGGAAATGGCGTGGGCCTCCTTGGCGATCCTGTCGGAATCCGCGGTCTCCACGGCGTTTTGCAGCCCCTCCAACTGCCTCGCGAAACCCCGGTGAAACCTGAGGTACAAAGGCAATAAATCCCGTTTGGGAATCCCCAATCTTTTTTCTGTATCCGCGATATCCACACCGGGAAGCGATGAGGCGGACCCATCCTGATGACCTGTCGGGGGGACTGTTTCAGGGGAGGGAATCTCCTCCGATATTCCGGATTGATCCCTCGCGGGGGCGAGGTTTCTGCATTCGGGAAGCCACTTTCTCAGGGCGCGAAGCAGAATGGCCCGATCAATCGGTTTGGAGACAAAGTCGTTCATTCCCGCCTCCATGCACGCCTCGATATCCGAGCGCATGGCGTTCGCGGTCATGGCGATGATTGGGAGCTTGTCAAAAACCGGATTCGCGCGAATATTTCTTGTGGCCTCGAATCCATCCATCTCCGGCATTTGGATGTCCATCAGGACGGCCTGGTAGGGCTTTTCCCCAACCATTCTCAGAGCCTCCCTTCCGTTGGGGGCGATATCGAGAATAATTCCCAACCGGCCGAGCAACCCGGTGGCGACCATCTGATTCGCCTCATTGTCCTCCGCCAAAAGGATTAGAACTCCGGCAAACTCCTGATGGGTATCAGGGGAATCGGATTCCTTGCGACCCGGGTTCCGGACAAAGCCAAATGACTCCTGTATCGTGTCAAAAAGTGTCGAGGAGGTCACGGGTTTGGGGAGGAAGGCGTTCACACCCGCCTCCATGCAGTTGGCTTCCTCCTCTTTGCCCGCGTACGCGCTAATGATAATGGTTCGGGCATCCCGGCTCTGGTTTCGGGCTTTCATCCACCGGGCAAGGTCCAAACCGTTCATCCCCGGAAGCATCCAGTCGATCACCACGAGACCAAACGGCCTATTCCCCGGCAATTCCGATTCAATGATCTTCTCGACGGCGTTCTCGGCGGATTCCACGGCCACACAGGACATACCATAGGTCAAAAAGATACTTTCCAGGACCCTTCGGTTGGTCTCGGAATCCTCCACCACCAGGACCCTGATCGATTTCAATTCGTTTTGGACGCTCCGGATGACCGGTGGGGAACCCGTGGATGCCAGGGGAATGGTGAAGAAGAATTTTGTGCCGACTCCGGCAACACTTTGAAAGT
>CAWUOD010000048.1:0-11147 GCA_963923115.1 uncultured Singulisphaera sp. | reverse complement strand
CCGACACAAAGCCCCACCGTCCGCAATTGCGGATTAGCGGAAAAGCTCCATGTGGGTTGCCTTGGCGAGATTGCAGGCATTTCCCTCGTCGGTATCAATGTGGGCCTCCAGTTTGGCCCCCTTTGATACACGGACCAAAAGGTTCTCAAGCACCGCCGCGCAGTCGCTTTTGACCCGCAGGTGCATCCTGTCCCCATCCTGAACGCCAAAGTGCTCAGCCTCCTCGGCCGCCATATGCACATGGCGCTCGTGGCGAATGACGCCCTTTTCCATGTGAATCATCCCCTTTGGGCCAATCAGGTAGCATCCCGGGGAATCGCGATGGTCGCCACTTTTGCGAACGGGTGGATCAATCCCCAGGAGGATGGCATCGGTAAAGGCCAACTCGACCTGGCTATGATCCCTGCATGGGCCAAGGATCCGGAGATTTGAGATAATCCGTTGACGGGGCCCAACGATCGTGAGGGTCTCTTCGGCGGCAAAAAAGCCATCCTGGTATAGCATCTTGTAGGGGGTGAGCTTGTGGCCCCTTCCGAAAAGACGCTCGAGGTCTTCCTGTGTCACATGGGCGTGCCTTGCGGACACATTCACAACCAGCTTCGGGGAAGTTGGTTTGGCTGCGACAGCGGGATGGCCACCCGGGCTCATGCCGCGCATGAGGCTTTCACGGACCATTTTTTCCACAAGGGCCCGGTCCAGGTTTCGTCGGTTTGCCGTCATGGTGCTCATGCTCCAAATCCCCCGGGTTCTCCGGCGACAATCAGCCGGACTCCCGCATCTGTGATCGTGTTGCGCGCGTCGTTTTGAATTGCCGGGTCCACCACGAGGGTGTCCACCTCCCGCAAATCGCACAGCCACGCCAAACCCGGACGACCGATCTTGGTGTGATCCGCCACCACCAATACTTCATCGGCACGCCGCATCATCGCCCTTTCGGTTTCCACCAAAAGAAGATTGCCATTGAACAAACCTTTGTCCGTAATTCCCGCCACACCCATTACCATCAGCCGGACATGGAGGTCCTCAAGCATGCGAATCGTCAAAGGTCCAAGTGCGACACCGGTTTTGGGGTAGACATAGCCTCCCAAAAGGACGAGGTCGGTGTCGCGACAACCGGAATAGAGTTGGGCAATGGGGATACTGTTGGTGACGACCTGGACAGATCGTCCAACCAAAAGCCTTGCCAATTCAAGAGTTGTGGTGCCGCCATCAAGTAGGACGGTGTCCCCGTCGCGGATGTGATCGGCGACGGCTTTGGCAATAAGTTTCTTTTCTTCCAGCTGGCGACTGAATCGCTCCTCAAGGGGGGGCAAGGGTGTGGCATCGGCGACAAAAACCGCCCCGCCATGTGTTCGCCGGACAAGTCCACGATTGTGCCAATGGTCCAAATCCCGCCGGAGGGTGGATTCCGAGACACCCAATTCCCGTGACAAGTCACCAAGGGAAACAAATCCCTTGGAACTGATCAGATCCAACACCCGCTGACGGCGCTCTTCAACCAGCACGCGAGAGTCTCCGGAAGGGGGAGAAACAGATCTTGGGGTCATTCCATCAGAAATCGCCAAAAGCCTTCTCCTTTCAACAGTATACTACCGAATTCTCCCTGGGGTTGGCCAACTCCTTTCGTTTTTTTTGAAAGATTTTGGAAGATTTCCTTCAGAATCCCTCCAGTCGTGTCGATGAGCCCTCATCAGCCATCCAAATTCTGATAAATCTCATCGCCTATTCATGAATAAAGTGCATTAATTTGGATGGGAGGGTGTGTCATCATGCGCCGAATTGTCATTTCCTTGTTTGCTGGGTCCCTGGTCGCCTGCTCCTTCGTGAACTCTGCGTCCGCTCAATTCCGAATGGAATTCCAGGCTTCCCCCCAAGGAGCCCCTCCCGGAGGATTTGGCGGCCCACCCGGAGGATTTGGTGGACAACCAGGTGGTTTTGGCGGACAACCTGGCGGCTTTGGTGGAGGCCCCGGCGGCGGAAACTTTGGTCGCGGTGGAATGGGTGGAATGGGCGGTTTTGGCGGAGGCCAAGGCGGTGGTCGTGGCGGGCCGGGCGGCGGAAATTTCGGCCGTGGCGGATTTGACATGGGGATGATGTTCGACCGCGTTGCCAATGGAAAACCCACAATCGATGTGAACACCTACTCCAGTCCTTTTGATCCCCAGGCTGGCCAAAAACTCAAAGACTATATGGCCAAAAAGGGGATCTCAGGGTCCCAGATCAACCGGGAACAATTCACGGAATACATGAATGAACAGATGGCGGCCCGCATGGCCAGCCGCGGTGGTGCGCCAGGCGGGTTTGGTGGCGGACCAGGTGGCCCTCCCGGAATGGGTGGCCCTCCGGGAATGATGGCATTTGGACCGGGGCGGGGAGGCGATGGAATGGCCCCCGCCGCACCCCAAATCAACCCTGAGGAGTTGGCTCGGGAAAGATTCAAGCAATTTGACAAAAACGCTGACGGGATCCTTCAGCCCGAAGAACAGCCCGAGTTCATCAAGGGCGAACTCGCAAAATTTGATGCCAACAAGAATGGAAGCATCGAATTTGATGAATACAAGGAGTTTTTCAAAACCCAGGTAGCAACCATGGAAGCCCAAGGTGCCCTGCCGGGGGGAGTCTCGCCGGGAACTATTGAGGACGAACTGGAGAAGCGGCCCACCATGTTCCGCGCCGGGAAACTTCCCAAAGACCTTCCTTCCTGGTTCGAAAAATTGGACAGGGACAAGGATGCCCAGATTGGGCTTTACGAGTGGAAGGCCGACTCAAGGACACTTGAGGAATTCCGTCAACTCGACTTCAATGGGGATGGTTTCATCACCATCGACGAGTGCCTTCGAAATAATCGCATCCTCGCGAAAAAGGCAGGAGTGCCCGTGGGCACGACACCTGTTTCGACCACCACTCCACCCGCGGGCGGAATGGACAAAAAAGAGGGCGCCAATCCGTGGGCCAATTTTTTCAAAGGTCGTGGCGGGGATAAAGGCGCCGGTACCGGAGGAAGTGAAAAACAGGACAAAACAGGCCGTGGCGGCGGTGACCGCCCGGACCGGGGAAACCGCGGAGGGGCGGATCGGCCTGACCGTGGAAGCAAAAATCGGGGGGAGTAACCAAGGCCCCTTTTGGATTTTGAATCGCCGAACCCCGCAGATGTAACTCAGCTGCGGGGTTTTTCCTTTGGGGCCTATGGATACCTGCTGCCTTTTTTGCCTAATCCATCAGGCTCCCCTCTTTCCCGGCCCCATTCGTGTAAAATGTGCTTATCGATTTTTCATCCCTTTTCGGAATAGTCTTTCATGGCGCTCAGGGCTTCCCAGTGGGACGAACTTATTCAAAACGGCCTGATCAATTCGTCTGAAAGGGCGGAATCGACAACATTTGAGGACCTTTTGGGAAAAGGGTTGCTCACGCCATTCCAAGTCGGAAAAATCAACGAAGGCAAGCTCTCGGACCTTCTTATCGGAAGCTATGTCCTCCTCGACAAATTGGGCGTGGGGGGGATGGGTTCGGTGTTCAAAGCCAAACACCGCAAAATGCGCCGTATTGCGGCAATCAAAATCCTCGCGCCGGAATTGCTTAACTCCCTTGAGGGGCAACAGAGGTTTCAACGGGAAATCGAGGTTGTTGCCAGGCTGTGCCACCCCAATGTGGTCCAGGCTTACGATGCCGGGGAATGTGACGCCGGCCAGTTCATGATTATGGAATTTGTCGATGGAACCGATCTCCATCATCTTGTTTCCCGCATGGGTCCCCTTGGCTGGAACGAGGCGATTGGTTATTTCCGGGATGCCGCCAAAGGCCTTGCATACATTCACAAACAAGGTTTGACACACAGGGACATCAAACCTGCCAATCTCCTTAAATCGAACACAGGTGGCATCAAAGTCACAGACCTTGGGCTTGTGCGGCTTCATGGCTCCGAGGATGCCCCGGACTCCAAGGAAGATCTCACCGCCTCCCCATTGACCATGGGAATTTCGGGAACCTTTGATTACATGGCTCCCGAGCAGGCGGAGGACACGAGCGGTGCCGACCACAGGGCCGATATTTACAGCCTCGGGTGCACGCTGTGGTTTCTGCTTTCAGGCCAGCACTTGTACACCGAACGGACGCTGGTGGCCAAAGTCAAAGCCCATGCCAACAAGCCGATCCCCAAACTTGGGCAGTTCGCGCCCGCGCTTGGCGACAAACTGGAGCAGTGGTGGAACCGGATGGTTGCCAAGCAGCCCGACAATCGGTTTCCGGACCTTGACACGGCTTTATCGGATCTGGACCGTGTGCTTGGGGTCGCAACAAGCGCGCCTGTGGCGGCGGAGGCCCCCCCGGCCCCAAAGCCACCCATAACCCCCGCTCTCCGTCCCAATTTCACACCCGAGGAAGCTCCCACCGTTGTCGGGGGCGCGGTCGAGATATCGCCTCCCTCTGTATTGATTGTTGAGCCATCCGGATTTCAACAAGGGATGATTGTCAAGCAACTGGGGGAAATCGGACACAAGGAAATTTTCAAAGCAAGAAGCCTCGCCAACGCGCTGGAAGCTTATTTTGATTCCAATCCAAAAATTGTGGTGACCTCCTTTGTGCTTCCGGATGGTAGCGGTTTGCAGCTTTTCGAGCGAATCATCAACGAATCGCAATCATCCCCCCCCGCGTTTGTCCTGATTACTTCTGAGGCGGATCGGGATTCTCTCCAAAGTCAGGCGGGATCGGGAATCACGATTTTGGCAAAGCCCTTCACAAAAACCGCCCTTGCGGAGGCCATCGAAACCGCTTGCCACAATCGGCCAACCTCCGATGCCAACTCCACGATCCTCGATTCCAACAGCTCAGGTCAACATCCTGCGGCGAATTGGGCGCACGCCAGGATTCTCGTCGTCGATGACAGCGCCTTTGCCAGGAAAAGGATGGGGGCGGTTTTCAAAGGCATGGGTGTCAAGGATATCAGCGAGGCGCCCGACGGAGCCGAGGCATGGAACATCCTGCAAAAGCAGACCTTCGACTTCATAAGCACCGACTGCCAGATGCCCAATATGTCAGGCGATGAGCTTGTCGCCAAAATCCGTTCGGATGCCCGTCACAATCACACCGGGCTCGTGATGATCACGGGCGAAACCGATCCGGAACTGTTGGGCCGGGTCCGTTCCTCGGGAGCGGATGAGGTTTTGGGAAAAACCTTATCGGACAATTCGTTCAGGGAAGTCTTTCAAAAAATCCGCCCCGATTGGTAATCGGGAAAGTCAATCAGGCGAAAGGCCTCCAGCAATGAGGACCACCAAAAAGTGGCCCGCAATATCGCTTGAGGGGCTTTGTTTGCGCCGGTTCGGGATAATTTGTTCTTTTGATTGGTCGTTATTTTCAGAGTAAAAATCGGGGATGGTCCTTAGGCGTTCAACTGCCTGCCAATCGCAGAATAATACCGGTAAACCGCCCGCCAATAAGCGGCGCGGGTGGATATGTAGCTCCGGTTGGTCTCCCGGAAATTGCGCTGGGCATCGAGCATATCAACAAGGGGACGCCCGCCTGTTTCATAAGCTGCCGTGATACTTTGAAGGACCTCATTTGCCAACTTGAGCTGATCTTCGGCCGCCGCCTCGGCGTTGTTGCGGGCTGCCTTGAGTTCCTGGGCGGCGGTTTCAATCTCCGCCCTTAACGCCACCAGGGTCGCTTCGTAGTCGATCTTGGCTTGCACGGCCAATGACGAAGCCTTGGCGCGGTTTCCCTGATTGCGATTAAAAAGGGGAAGGTTGGTTGTCAACGACGCGTTCCACGATCCGGCATCGGGTTGCCCCATGGCGGCCACCTGATATTGCCGGGTCCAGCCCAGCATAGGAATCAGCTCGGGATATTTCTTGCGATCCTCGACAATGACATTCGCTTCGGTTTGGAGCATCCGGCCACGCATGGCCTGGACATCAGGCCGGCTGTCGACAGCGAGATTGAATGCCTCGGTCGGAGGAGGAGTGAGGGCCGAAAGCGTTTCGTCGATGGTTCCCTTGATATCGAAATCCGGGTCCCTGTCGGATCGTCCGATAAGTGCCCGCAGACGGGCTTTGGCGGAAACAAGTGTGGTTTCCGCATCACGGAGGGTTTGGCGGTTCTGAAGGATGTCAAGGCGGACCCGGTTGAGTTCGACCTTCGGCCGGCCACCCGCGTTAACGGCCTTGATAAGCACCGTTTCGGCTTTGGTTAGTACTTCAAGGTTTTGATGGGCCAGTTCCAAAAGGGCTTTGGATTCAAGGACATCGTAGTAGGCAACCGCACCTTCCGTCACGCGCAGCCGAACCAAATTGGCGAACTCCGCCTCGGAAACCTTGACCTGCTCGGTCGCTGCCGCCATCTGTGCCGCCCTTTTTCCGAAAACGAACCAGTCGATCGGATAGGACAACATCACATCCTGCTGCGGCGGACCACCTGTGCGATCGGGCCTGAATGGTCTGGCCAAAGGCAACATCAAAACATCCGCAAGCACAGTCGGGTTTGGAACCAACGAAGCTGTCAGGGCATCAGCGGTGGATTGATTCACCGCCTGAAACCCGGCCATAAGGCGGGGGTCGCTGATCAAAACAGCGTTAATTACCTCGTCAAAGGTCAGTTTTTCCCCAGCGCCCCGGACATGGCCTCTTGTTGGAGCTTCGGAAGCGTCCGAAGGTTTTTCCGGATCCACAACCGGGTTGGGTTTGGGAAGGGTTTTTTCATCCTGGTTTTCGTTGTAACCGGTTCGCTGGATGGCTCCATTTTGGGAGTCCGGCCCAGGAATTGCTTTTTCAGGCGGGGAAACTTTGGGAACAGGCTGGAGGTTTCGACCCGCCAACAAATCGACTTCTTCCCTCTCGGAATTCAGCGTGCTCCTGGTTACTGGCTGGAGGGAATGAGGACTTGTTGCAGTCAGATTCGGATATTCCCGGGCCTTGTGGACCCCTGCGCAACCAACCAAACTGACCAAACCGGCTCCTGCCGCCGCAACCGCATACCCCTTCGAAAATTGGGGAATAGCTATCCGGAAACGCTTACCCCGGATCATGTCCTGATTTCCCTTTCCACCAAGGTCATTGCGGGACCGAAAACGGCAAAGGCAATGCCCCTACATCCGGTTTTATCGGCACAAAAGGCCCTTGGGGTTTGTGAAATTTGTGACAAATAGGTCAGGACCTCCCCAGTTTCTGGTCTTTTGTTCACCAGGGGCCATCAACCCCCATGCTGAATCCATGATTTTCCCTGCCTGCAAAGGGGCGTTTGAACCTTGAAAAATCGCTTCAATTTCCGAGAATTTCCAATTGAAAGACCACCATTTTTTGAGCATCCGTTTTACCGGGGCGAGTCCATCCATGCCGAGTTACCTTCCCGCTTCCATCGAGCCCAAATGGCAAGCACACTGGGTTTCAAACAAGATCTTCAAAACTGTCACCGACACCACGAAACCGAAGTACTACATTCTGGATATGTTTCCCTATCCCAGCGGATCGGGCCTCCATGTGGGACATCCTGAAGGGTATACGGCAACGGATATCCTCGCCCGTTACAAACGCATGGCCGGGTTTAATGTCCTCCACCCGATGGGGTGGGACGCCTTTGGCCTTCCGGCGGAACAATTCGCCATTCAGACGGGAACCCATCCCCGTGTGACAACCGAAAACAACATCAACAACTTCCGCCGCCAGATCCAGTCCCTCGGATTCAGCTACGACTGGGATCGCGAAGTTGACACCACGGACCCCCACTATTATAAATGGACACAGTGGATATTTTTGCTCCTTTATGGGACCTGGTACGATGCCCAGGCCAAAAAAGGTCGCCCCATCGCCGAGCTCCCCATCCCCGCGGAAATCACCGCAGCCGGGGAAAACGCCGTCCGCGAATACACGGATTCCAAAAGGCTAGCTTTCCAGGCGGAAATTCCCGTCAACTGGTGCGCGGCGCTGGGAACGGTTCTCGCCAACGAGGAGGTCATTGACGGGAAATCCGAAAGAGGCAACCACCCCGTCGTCCGTATCCCTCTCAAACAGTGGCAGCTTCGCATCACCGAATATGCCGAACGGCTTATCGATGACCTCGATTTGGTCGAATGGCCCGACTCGGTCAAAAAGATGCAGCGCGAATGGATCGGCAAAAGCGAGGGCGCCGAAGTTGACTTCATTGCCGAACTCCCCTCCGGAGGCCGCGAAACCCTTCGTGTTTTCACCACCCGTCCCGATACGCTTTTTGGCGCGACCTACATGGTCCTTTCGCCGGAACATCCCCTCGTCGATGCCCTGACCACCGCCCCCCAAAAAGACCCGGTCGCCACATACCGCGAATTGACCTCGCGCAAAAGCGATCTGGAACGGACCGACCTGGCCAAAACCAAGACAGGCGTGTTTACCGGGTCCCATGCGATCAATCCGGTTAGCGGTGGCAAAATCCCGATCTGGATCGCGGATTATGTCCTTTCCGGATACGGAACGGGCGCCATCATGGCCGTTCCGGCGCATGACGAGCGCGACTTTGAATTCGCCAAAACCTTTGATCTTCCCATCACCACGGTCGTAAAACCGACCGATGCATGGCTGGCCAAAACGGGATCCACCCTGGATTCCCTTTCCGAGGCCTATTCGGAAACAGGCGAGGTGATTCACTCGGGGGAATTCAACGGACTTGATTCCCTGGCCTGCAAATCAAAGATCACCGATTGGCTCGCGGCCAAGGGTTTGGGCAAAAAACGGATCAACTACAAGCTCCGCGATTGGCTCTTCAGTCGCCAGCGTTATTGGGGTGAACCCTTTCCCCTCCTTCATGAACTGGACGATGCGGGCAATCCAACCGGCCGGATCGAACCACTTGAGGTCACAGACCTCCCTCTCATGCTTCCCAAACTGGAGGACTACAAGCCCTCGGGCCGTCCCGAGCCTCCGCTTGGAAAAGCGACGGAATGGGCAACGGTTAAAAAGAACGGAAAGACCTATCGCCGCGAACTCAACACCATGCCCCAATGGGCGGGTTCGTGTTGGTACTACCTTCGCTATATTGATCCAAAAAATCCCAATGCCATCCTTGATCCGGCCGAGGAAAACCGCTGGATGCCCGTCGACCTTTATGTCGGCGGGGCTGAACACGCTGTGCTTCACCTGCTTTATTCAAGGTTCTGGCACAAGGTCCTTTTTGATCGGGGCCATGTCAGCCAGGCCGAACCCTTCCAAAAGCTGGTCAACCAGGGGATGATCCTGGGGGAAATGGAATACACCGGATTCAGGGATGGCGATTCCTGGGTTTCCGCAAAAGATGTCGAATTTGATGGCGGCGCACCCCGTCTCAAAAAAGGACAAAAGGAGATCGAAAAGGTAACTCTCACCGAAGACCGGATCGAAAAGAAGGGGGAATTCTTTGTGCTCCGGGAAAAGCCTGAAATCCGGATCGACTCCCGCGCCTACAAGATGTCCAAAAGCTGTGGCAATGTCATCAACCCCGATGATGTCGTAAGCGAGTTCGGCGCGGACAGCCTCAGGCTTTATGAAATGTTCATGGGACCGCTTGAAGCGACCAAACCCTGGTCGATGCGGGGCGTAGAAGGGGTGTTCCGGTTTTTGGGCCGTGTGTGGCGTCTGTTTATCGAGGACCGTGCGGAAGCCGTTGCCCTTTCTCCCGCCGTGACCAATGATCCGGCGGACAAGGAAACCTTGCGGCTGCTTCACAAGACAATTCAAAAGGTCACGGATGATCTGGAAGGCATGCGCTTCAACACCGCAATTTCCGCGATGATGGAGTATGCCAACCACCTTACTCCAATGGCGGCAAAGCCCAAGGATGCACTGGAGCCTTTTGTTCTGATTTTGGCTCCCTTTGCGCCTCACCTTGCCGAGGAGCTTTGGAGCCTTTTGGGGCACGGCAAAACATTGGCCTATGAGCCATGGCCCAAGGCTGATCCCGCCTTGCTTGTTGCGGACTCGATTGAGATTCCGGTCCAGATCGCAGGTAAGGTCCGCGCCCGTATCACCGTGCCTGTCGGGCTTTCCCAAGAGGCGCTTCAGGCCGCCGCCTTGGCTGATCCCAAGGTTCAGGCCCAACTCGAAGGAAAAACCATCAGGAAAGCCATCATCATACCTGATAAGATGGTCAACCTGGTGGTTGGCTAACCAGAATGTCGCATGACCGCATATCGGGCCTTTCCCCATTGGGGAAGGCCCATTTGTGTTGTGCAGGTTGAATTGTTGTTTTCGACGGTGCGATTGTAAAATCCCATCCGCCGACGAAAAAGATTCCCAAATCCTGGCTATTTCGACCGCAAAACGGCAGATACCGCGAAATGATCCGAGGGTGTGCGACCATCCTTTTGGGTTCGGTCAATTCCTGCTTCCCTTATTTGCCAATCCCGGGAACACCCGATCCAATCGATCCGGGCGCCATGGGTTTCCCTGGCGGAAAACGAGGAGAAAGTCCCCTCTTCATTTCCCCTCTGCGGATGAATGGCCCGAAAGGTATCAATCAGGTGCGAGGGTTTTCCCTCGAGGATTCCAAACAGCGCGGGATAGGGTGGCTCGTTGTCCCCGGCGTTAAAATCGCCCGTAAGAATAATCGGTCCACCCTTGGCAAGCTCCAGGGATTTCGAGCGGATCAGCCTGGACGACTCCTTCCGGGCGACCTTGCCCATGTGATCGAAATGTGTGTTGAGAAAAAGAATCGGGGCGGCATCATCCGAACGGTTTTTGTCCTTGAGCCTTACCCAACTCACCATGCGGGTTAGCGATGTGTCCCAACTTTTGCTGCCCGGCTTTTCGGGAGTTTCGCTTAGCCAGAAATGGCCACCCTCAACTTTTTCAAAGCGATCCTTGCGATAAAAAAGGGCGGTCATTTCCCCTTTGTCATTCCCCTCATCACGACCAACCCCAAACGCCTCATAGACGGCAAGCTTCCTGGCCAGAAAATCCTTTTGAAAAGCAAGTGTTTCCTGGGTTCCAAGGAGGTCGGGATCAAATGCCCTGATCGTTTCGGCCATCCAATCCTTGCGAAGATTCCAGTGGTTGGGGCCGTCGTTTGCGGTGCCATAACGGATGTTGTAGCTCATCACCCGAATATCGGAAGCCGCCTGGACTTCCGGTTTTCCGAATGCCGTTGGACTATATGGCCCGCTACCAACCCCCATCATGCCAAGGAGAAACACACCGATCATAAAAGAAGCT
>CAWUOD010000047.1:0-11176 GCA_963923115.1 uncultured Singulisphaera sp. | reverse complement strand
GAGATGTGTATAAGAGACAGGACAATCTCCTCCCGAATGGTTTCGACGCGAACCGGGATGGGTTCGGGAGGGCCGACCTTCACCTTGTGGGATTCGGCCAGGTGGGCGAAGAACATCCGCCCAGCCAGGATGAGGGGGATGAAAAATAGGATCGCCAGTATTCCATTCAGCGTTTTTTTTCGGCTTGGGGAAAGCCGGGCGAAATGCTTTGGATTCCCAGACATTGCCGATTCGCTTGAAATCATCCGCGAACACCTCCCCGCGGACCGCTTCGACGGTCGCGTCATAGTCCCATTGGCATCCGGGCGTTGGGATCCGGTTTGGGGGCCGTTGAGTTGACCCCACAAGCCAGCCGTGCAGATTATGAGACGCTTTGAATCCCTTTTTGGCGAACTAATCCTTGATTTTGCCCATCAGCCTCAAAAAGATCGCCGCGCGATCGCGATTCTCCTTGGGGATTCGTTGGAGCTCCTCTTTGGAGATAAAACCATCCTCATTTGCATCGAATTCGCCCATGAGGGTCTCTACCATGCGTTTTCCGCGGTTTTTCTGGTTTTCAGCGATCTCCTCAGGGGTTTCGGGAACGCCGCTTCCGCCAAGGATAAGACCGATAATTCCGCCGGGCATCCGCATGATTTGCTTCATGTCGTTTTTATCCCTGGTGATGACCTGGACCCCACAAAGGCACATTTCATCCGTCGTCTGTTCCCCCCAGGTGACCTGTTTTGGGGGATTTGAGGGGTTCCGGGGGTTCGCCTGGGAATTGTCGTAGGTTGCCCGGAGTTTGAGGACGGTTCCCCTGGGGAGGGGAATCGGATCCTTGTAGGAATAGGAACCCTGCCAATTAAAATCCCAATCACGGATCCAGATAAGGGGTATTTCCCTGCCATCGGGGAGCTTCGCGTCGACCTTGATCTCCTTGCCGATGTAGTGCATGTGCGGGAAGATCCCCAACGCGGTGACATCCACAGGCAAGGGGGGCGTTTTCGTTTCGACGGTGTATTTGGATTCGCCCGCCGGTATGACCAAAGCGCGACTCCGAAGGGCAACCGCCCCCACGAAATGTTCCGGTAGTTTTTTCGCGAAATAGATTCCAACCTTGCTCTGATCGGTTTCGGGTTTGCCCGAGGGGTGGTAGTGAATCTGGAGGACCAGGTCGGAACCCTTTTTCAAATAGCGGCCCGTTCCCTCCGGAAGTAGGGCAGGCCTGGCCCCCGGCGCCCACGCGCCGATTCCACCTGTCGGAAGAAATCCAGGCCCACCAAAACTCGCGTAACTTCCTGTTTTGGGATCCGCCTTGCGGCGGGCCGTCCCGTTGTGGTCAAGAAACATAATCGCATGATGGACCACCTTTTTGTTGCCCGGTTGGAAATCGACGGCGATTACCCCTTCGTCTTTTGTCAGGTTCAAGGGGATGACAAAGCACTGGTAGATATCATTGCCTTCGCTTGGGATATCGAAAGGTTTCGGCATCGTGATCACCAAATCCGGCTCACCCAGTTTCCAACCTTTGGTTTTTGGGGGAAGGGTGGGAGTTTCTTTGGGGTCCCCTTCCGGAGATCCTTTGTTCACCCATTCGGAGAGGGTTTGTTTCTCCTTGTCGGTCAAACGCATTTCGTCTTTGAAAGAGGCATGACCCGCCTCGGGTTTCCAGGGAGGCATTCGGTTTGTCGCGACCAAATCGTTGATAAATTTCGCACGCTTTTTGGTGTCGTTGTAGCTGATCAGGCTGAAGGGGCCGACCTCGTCGGGGCGATGGCAGGATACGCAATGTTTGTAAAGGATAGGCGCGACATCTTTGGACCAGGTTGGGGATTCCTTGTCTTTGGTCGAATTGCCGGGCGTCCCCATAACGGTCAGAAAGGCCATGGCCACCATTGGGAGATTGCCGGTCATAATTTTGCGACTCCGTAAATCCGGGGGATTTCTTCAAAAGTGGTCTGCACCAACATCATTATCTGTTGTTAAGATAAAGACTTGATGAAGTCCCGCCCGATTTTTCCCAATCCTTGTCCCGAACTGGTTTTCCGCAAAGCCAGCCTTGGGGCTCTTGATGTGTTTGGGAAATCCGTTAAACCCCGGCACAGACACCATGAATCGCCACCATTCGGGAAACAGCCTAAACCGATTTTCCTTGAAAGGCGCACGGAACCCTTTCCGGGGATTGGCTGTGCTTTTTGCGACCCTGTTACTTATGGTTGTGGCGACTCCCTGGACCGAGGGTGCGCCTCCCCGGCGGGGCCGTCCGGGTGTCAAAAACAACGAGTCGGAAAAGCCTGATGCGAATTCCCAATCCGCCCAGGGGGAGAAAGAAACGAAAAAGTCCAAACTCGAATTGTGCGAGTTGACCCCGGCGAAATATTGGCCCGGGCTGTGTGTTTATGAATATCCCATATCCTGCAAAAACCCCGAAACACAAAAGCTTTTCAACCAGGGTCTGGGTTATTTGTACTCGTATGTCTGGATGGAGGCGGCCCGTTCGATGGAGACCGCCGCCAAGCTCGAACCGGATTGTCCCATGCTTTGGTGGGGATTGGCGAGGTCGTTTCATCATTGGGGCAAAAATGCCCAGGCGAACAAAGCGCTTGCCAAAGCCAAAGAAACCCTGGACAAAGCCAACCCCAGGGAAAAGGCCCTGATCCGCGCCCTTCTCCAGGAAAAGGGGATGGAGGCCGGTGTGGGCGACCAGGAAGCCCGGAAAAAAGTCGCGATCGCCACATTGGACGAATTGATCGCCGAATTTCCGTCGGATCAGGAGGCCTGGTGGATGCGCGGTCAATTGGCGGGGAACTTTGCTCTTTTTGGGGGCAACAAATCCACAGCGCCTTTTTACCACGCGATCCTGCGCATCAACCCTGTTCATCCCGGGGCCAATCATGAACTTACCCATTTTTATGAGCAGATTCGCCGACCGGCATTGGGAATGCCTTATGCCAACGGCTATATCGAGTCGTCGCCTGGTCTTCCCCACGCCTTCCATATGCAGGCCCACCTGGCAACCCGGATTGGCCGTTGGGACAAGACCGGGGACCGTTCGGCGCGCGCGGTCGAGTTGCAAAAGGAATACCACAAAAATGTCGGTGTCGAGCCGAAAGACGACCATCAGTACTCCCACCATTTGGAGATTCTTTTTATCTCGTTAACCCATGATGGGCGCTTCGCCGAGGCGCGGGTCATCATGGAGGACGCGCGCAAGGCGAAATTCGAACACTTCCTCCCCTGGGTCCGTTTCGCGTTTGCCTCAAGGGATTTCGATCTGGCCACAGGGCTGGTCGCGGAACTCCGGAAAAAAGACAAAAATCTCGCAGCCTATGCAGGGGCATGGCTGGCTTTGGAACAGGGGCGCCTTGATGATGCCCAGGCCGAGGTCGAGTCGCTGCGACAGGCCCTCGCCTCCAACCCAAAGGACACAAAGCTTTCCCTATGGTTCAACGAAATGCAAGGTTGGCTTTATTGCGCAGAAGGCGATAGCAATCCGGGTCTGGAGCTGATCGAGCGGACGGTGCGAAAGACCAAGGACGACTTCTCCCACCATTCGTGGGGTCTGGGCGCCACCCTGATGGAACGGTGGGGACTGTGCGCGCTCGCGTCGGGGAAAACCGCGATCGCCGAGGAGGCGTTCCTCGAGGCTTTGGCCCATGATCCGGGTTCGGTCCTGGGCGCCGTCGGCCTTGAGGAGCTATGTCGGCGCCAGGGGAGAACAGAGGAGATGATTCGCTATGGCGCACTGGCCGATAAGGCATGGCGCCGGGCCCAACCCAGCGATCTGGCCGGGCTTCGGCGGCGGGTCGCCGGCCTCAAGCCCGAAACCCGCGCCGGTCGGGAAATCCAAAACGGGACACGATCGACCCCTGGCGCCTAGAAGGCCATCATCCCTCCATCGCGCGGATTTGGCCTGTTTCGATCCCCTTGATGTTTTCATCAAACAAATCAGACAATTTTTGTGCATTTTCGTTGAACGCGGCGACGGATGCCCAAGTCTTTTCCGGTTGGAGCAAATCGTCGGGGACTCCGGGACACCGGGTCACGGCGCTCAACCGGAATTCGGGATAGTCCCTGGTCGGGGCGCCTTCGAGTTTTCCGTCGTGGATGGCCCGGACCATGGCCCGGGTCAGGTCGAGGCTGATTCTTTTGCCCACGCCATAGGGCCCCCCGGACCAGCCTGTGTTGATCATCCAAACCCGGCTGCCATGGCGGGCGAGCTTTTCCGCCAAAAGCGATGCGTATTTGCGCGGATGCCAAACCAGGAACGGTCCGCCAAAACATGGCGAGAAGGTCGCCTGTGGCTCTTTCACGCCCATCTCGGTCCCGGCGACCTTCGCGGTGTAGCCGTTCATGAAGTGGAACATCGCCTGTTCGTTGGTCAACCTGCTCAGGGGGGGAAGCACCCCGAAGGCGTCACAGGTGAGAAAGATGACATCCGTGGGGTGGCCCGCGAGGCAAGGGATCCGGGCATTGGGGATAAATTCGATCGGATAAGCGCCCCGAGTGTTTTGGGTGATGGTGCCGTCGTCGAAATCGACATGGTGGGTTTCGGGATCATAGACCACATTTTCCAGCACCGCGCCAAAACGGAGGGCCTGGAAAATATCGGGTTCCCTTTCCCGGGAGAGGTAGATCGCCTTGGCATAGCATCCCCCCTCGATGTTGAAGACACCCCTGTCATCCCAGCCATGCTCATCATCGCCAATGAGTTGCCGGGTGGGGTCGGCGGAAAGAGTGGTTTTTCCCGTGCCTGAAAGGCCGAAAAGAAGCGAGGACTGGCCGGTTTTGGGATCGGCGGTGGCGGAACAGTGCATCGTGAGGATGCCATTTTTTGGGCCGAAATAGTTCATCAGGGTGAAGACCCCCTTTTTCATCTCGCCCGCGTATTCGGTCCCCAAAAGGACCATCTGGCGGGATTCGAGACAAATATCGACAGAGGTCTTGGAGGTCATGCCCCTGGTGTGGCGATTCGCGGGGAACTGTCCGGCGTTGAAGATGACGAAATCGGGCTCGCCAAACGACGAAAGCTGGTCATCGGTGGGCCGAATGAGCATGTTGTGCATGAAAAGGGCATGGTACGGACGGGAGCAGATAACCCGGATCTTCAAACGAGATAAAGGATCCCAGCCCGCATAGCCATCAACCACATAAAGACAGGGGCGGGTATTGAGATAATCGGTCGCCCGTTCGAGGTTGGTGTCGAAAACCTCCTTTTCGATCGGGATGTTCACTGGTCCCCACCAGACATCCTCTTTGGAGGCCTCGTCCCTGATGAGCCTTTTGTCGGCCGGGCTGCGTCCGGTCTTTTCCCCCGAAAAAGCGATCAGGGCACCCATGTCCGATATGACCGAGTCGGGTTCGACAACAAGAGCTTCACGATAAAGCCTTGCCGGAGAGAGGTTTCGGCGGATGTCCTTGACGGTGATGTGATTTTGGGCAAGGGAAATGGTGGTCATGACCTGAAAATCTCCTCAGCTTCCAAAATGGACCTTTTGGTAGTTTATGTGTTCCGTTCCCCCTTTTGGTTGGGGAATTGGCATAACGCAAAAAAACCGGAAAGCGGTTTGAGTCCTGCTGATGGGAAGAGACATTCGAAAGGACATCGCTATGGGGAACCTATCGCCCCTGGGCATTCGCTTCAAGGGAAGCCACCCGGTTGTTTGGGCGGATACGATTACGACACAACCGGATCCGGACCTGGATGGATCACGCGGATCAATGAATCGAGAAGGGGTTGTTCCTGATCGATGAAAACCGTCCTGGGGTCGATCACGATTTTTCCGGTGTCAATCCGCGCCACGACCGCGGGCTCCCCCACGCGCAATGTTTTGGCGATATCATCCGCCCGCTGACCCCTGGGCGGGGTGATTCGGATGGTCCAGGTGGGTATGCGTTCTTCGGGCAGTGTTCCCCCACCCACGAAAGCATGGTCAACGCCGACCAGGGCATCCAGGCCCATTTCCAGCATCCTTCCGGCCAGGTTTCTTGCCCGATTTTCCAGATCGGTATAGTCGGCCGAAAGCATCGCAAGCACGGGAAGTTCCCGCCGGGCGCGATCCGGGTCCAGGTGAATCCGCAGGGTCTCCTCAAGGGCCGCCAGCGTCATTTTGTCACAGCGGAAAGCGCGCATTAACGGATCCTTTTCCACCTTTTCGATCCAATATCGCGTCCCGGCGATGATTCCCGACTGGGGGCCGCCCAGCAATTTGTCGCCGCTGAAAAGGGTCACCGCCGCGCCAAGGCGAATTGCCTCCTGGGGTATCGGCTCACCCTTGAGCCCATAGGGTGCCGGATCGTGAATGGCGCCGCTGCCCGCATCATCGATCACCGGCAGGTTGTGCTTCCGGCCCAATTCGACCAACTCGGCCAGGCTCGCCTCCCTGGTGAAGCCAACCACTTTGAAATTCGAGGTGTGGACCCGCATCAGCGCCCCGGTATTGGGCCCGATGGCTTTTTCATAGTCGCAAATCCGGGTGATGTTGGTGGTGCCAACTTCCCTGAGGATGGCGCCCGAAGCCGACATGATCTCCGGCATGCGGAAACTGCCGCCGATCTCGATTAGCTGCCCGCGACTCAGGATAACCTCCTTGCCCTGGGCCAGCACGCGCAGGGCGAGGATGGTCGCGGCCGCGCAATTGTTGACCACCGTGGCGGACTCCGCGCCGGTAAGCCGGGTGATAAGCCTGCGAACGGGTGTTTGGCGCGATGAGCGTTTCCCCGATTCGAGATCCATTTCCAGGTTGAGATAACCCCGTCCGGCTTCGTATGCGGCCCGGGCGGCCGTTGGCGCCAAAGGCGAACGCCCAAGATTCGTATGAAGGATGATTCCCGTCGCGTTGATGACCGCGCGAATCCGGGGGCGCTCCTTTTGGGTCAGGTGCGCCACAACCATCCCCTCGGCCTCCTCCAGGGTGATCGAGACCCGGGATCCGTCCAACAGCTCGTTTCGCAGCTTCTCCACGACATGCCGCACCCCATCGGCCACCACCTGGTGGCCCAGGGTTTCCGACAGTGGGGAGATGGTCGGTCCGGCAAGTATTTTGTGAACCGGGGGAAGCATCCGCAATACAGACATGGTTAGCCCTCTTTGGCGGTTTTGTTGTGAAGTGGGACGGCGAGCAGCCGAGTGTCCCCTTCGCGGCGGGTCAGGCCGATGGCGTCAAGATGTTCACAGATGGGAACTGCGAATTTGCGGCTGGTTCCAAGCAGGTCCCGGATCTCGGCGACGGTCATTCCCGGTTCGCCCTTTTGGGCGCGGACTTCAAGTGTCTCGCGAACCGATTTGCGCATCAGGTCCGATGATTCGGTGTGCAGCCAGATCCCATCGGCGATTTTCACCAGCTCATCCTCCATTTCGCAAACGCTGTATAGATCTCCCAGGCTCGATGCGTGCCCCCCCGCAAGCGCGGTAAAACTTGAGGGGTCAGGCGGCTGGAATTTGCCCAGGCGATACGCCTCCACCAGTTTGTCCTTGAGTTTGCGGAGATTGTTGCTCAATTTAGGCTTGAAATCTGCCCGGCCAATCCGCTTGCGATTCCCCGAGAGGATTTTTCGTTCGAGCAGGGAATCGACGACGCGTCGAACCAGCTCCTCCGATTTTAGCCACGAGAGCTGCGCCTCGACATGTCCCCGTTCGTGCGTTGACATCAGGGGGAACTGATCATGCAGCCTTCCCAGGGTGGTCAGGATTTTTTCCTCGATCGCTTTGATCGGACCCGCGGGGAGGAGTTTGCGCGTTTGCCCCGTGGAACTTTCCACGAGTTCGCCATTTGTTTTGAGCGCCTGGATGGTGGGCTCGATCTCTTCCCGGGAAAGGTCCGCATCCCGTGCGAGGCTTAAAGGATCGGTCCCCTCCAGGCCCGCAAACCAAAGGGCGGTCGCGGCCCTGACCAGGGGATCCTTGCTTTCAAGACGCTCCACCTGGACCAAAAGCTCCAGATGCCTGCGCCGGATCCGCTTGGCGAAAGGTTGAAGGACCGCGCCGCCACCCAGGGTATGGGCCGCCTGCGCGTCGCGAACGACAAAAGGCTGTCCCCAGGAAGCCATCACAGGCTCCTCAAGGAGGATCTGGGCCAAAGCCGATTGACCGGGTTCGATCCGGTCGGCATCGAGGACCGAAATCGTCCCCATAACCTCCGATGTCCCGAGGTGAATCCGGGCATTGAGCCTGTGCTTGATCGGTTTGGGATTGCTGGCCAGGGCTCCAAGACGCACGGTTAACAAACGACTTGGCAGCAGGTATCCCAGTGTTGCCAGTTCCTGTCCCCGGGAAAGATCCTCGTGTTTGACCCCGGCCAGGTTCAGGGCCGCGCGCATCCCCAGACGGACCTCATCCACCGGCTTGTCGTGGTGATGAAGCGCCCGAACCCGTACCATTTCCCGTCGGGGGAGCCACTCCACCTCCTCGCCGACCCGCAGGCTTCCACCCACGACCGACCCGGTGACAACGGCCCCGTGCCCCTGGACAACAAAAGCCCGGTCAATTCCCAATCGGAAAAAACCACGGTCGCGCGCCTTTTCGGATTTGGCACATTCGGCGGCGATGGCTTCTTTTAGGGCGTCAAGCCCCAGCCCGGTGTGGGCGGAGGTGGCGATGATCGGAGCATCCTCCAGGAAACTCCCCATAACCAGATCACGAATTTCGAGCTCGACCACCTCCAGCGTGGTTGGATCGACAAGATCCGCCTTGGTGAGCGCGATGACTCCATGGCGAATGCCCAAAAGTTTGAGGATTTCGAGATGCTCGCGGGTTTGCGGCATGATCGAATCGTCCGCCGCGATGATCAAAAGGGCGATATCGATACCGGTGGCCCCTGCGAGCATATTTCGGATGAACCGTTCATGGCCCGGGACATCGACGATGCCAATTTTCAGGCCGGGAAGCTCCAGATGGGCAAAACCGATATCGATGGTGATTCCGCGGGCTTTTTCCTCGGGAAGCCGGTCGCAATCCTTTCCGGTAAGGGCTTTTACCAGCGAGGTTTTACCATGGTCGATGTGGCCTGCTGTGCCAAGGATGAATTCGCGGGTCATGGGCCTTCTGGAGTGGGAGGCGGCAAAACGGGGAAAATGGGGTCTTCTCTTTTCCTAGTTTAGGCCACTTTGGGGACTTGGACCCTCTCTTCCCCGAGATAATCGCCCCGGACGGTTCCCAAATCGGGATGCTCCCCAGAGTGGGGTCGGGTTGGTAAAATGAGTTGGTTGGCTTATCGGGGGCGGAACTTTTTCCCGCCCTCCTCCTGGCCACGGCACCCTGATGCCGGGCCCGATCGGAAAGGAATCTGTCTGATGTTAGGCATACAACTCAGCCCCGCCGCATTCATGAAGCGCATTGGCGAAGAGCTTCTGCGCGTCAATCCCGCCGAAATCCAGAACCTGGCGGACCTGATTTACAAGCGCTACGAAGCGGGCAAGTTCGTGTTTGTCATCGGGAACGGTGGATCGGGCTCCAACGCCAGCCATCTTTGCGAGGACCTCGGCAAGGGAAGCCTTCGCCGCGAAGACTTCGACAACGGCAAAAAGCGCCTCAAGGTCATGAGCCTCACCGACAACACCCCCTACATCCTCGCCTGGGGCAACGATGAGGGATTTGACCGCGTATTCCTGGAACAGCTCAAGAATTTTGCCTCCCAGGGCGACCTGCTGATCGCCATCAGCGGCTCGGGCAACAGCCCAAATATCCTCCGCGCCGTCGAATGGTGCAACGCAAACGGCGTGGAAACCCTGGGCTGCACGGGTTTCTCCGGTGGCAAACTCAAAACACTTGCCCACCACAACCTCCACAGCCCGCTGGATGACATGGGAATCGTCGAAAGCGTCCACCTGGCCGCGTTCCACTGGGTCGTCGATGATATGCACCGCCGCATCGGCCTGGAAGGGAAGCTTCCCGCTCCCAGGTAAGCCCCGGTGGCCTTTGATTCTTTCCTGAAGCGTTCCGGTTCGCCGGTTCCCATCGCGCTCATTTGAGATTGTTTATGTATCTTGCGATTGAGTTCGGTGGAACAAAACTCCAGATGGCTTTGGGAGAGGGGAACGGCAGGCTTGCATCCCTTTGGCGGGAAAAGATCGACCCCGCCAAAGGCGCCGAAGGGATCCGTCGACAAATCGAAGCCGGGCTACCCGGATTTTTGGCCGAAAATGGTATCGCAATCGGCTCCGGCAATCTGTTGGGCGCGGGTATCGGGTTCGGTGGCCCGGTGGACACCAACTCGGGCGAAACCATCACCTCCCACCAGATCCAGGGCTGGGACCGTTATCCGATCGTCGATTGGTTGCGCGGCCTTCTGAAATCTCAAGGCTTCGGATCCGCTCCGGTCCATCTGGGCAACGATGCCGATGTCGCCGGTCTGGGTGAGGCGGTTCATGGCGCGGGCCAGGGCGCCAATCCCGTGTTTTATGTGACAGTCGGCTCAGGCATAGGCGGCGGCCTCATCCTTGACGGCCGAATCCACCCCGGAGTGGGGCTGGGTGCGGCGGAAATCGGCCATCTGACGCTTGGCCCGGGCGGTGATATTCTCGAACACCACTCCTCGGGTTGGGGCATTCAAAAACGCTACATGAAAGCCTCCGGGGGCGAAAACGCCACAGTCCCCCAAATCGCCGAACTGGCCAAAAGCGGCGACACCGTTGCGGCGGAAGTCCTCAGCGGAGCCATTCGTGATTTGGCCTGGGGCCTTTGCCAGGTCATTGCCCTTGTCTGTCCCAAGCGGATCGTGATCGGAGGCGGCGTCTCCCTTTTGGGCGAAGCGACCTTCTTCAAGCCCCTTCGCGCCGAGGTTTCCAAACAGGTTTTCCGCCCTTATGTGGGCCTGACCGAAATCGTCTCCGCCACCCTGGGGGAGGAGGTCGTGCTGCACGGCGCCCTTTCATTGGCAACCCAGCCAGGCAAATAAGTTCCGACCCGGGGCACATCGCGTTTTATCATCCTTCTGGCGGGAAGGTCGCGTTTTTTGTTTGGCCTGCTTTTGCAAGAAATGACGAGGCTCCATCGCGAAAAGAGCACGAAAGGAATCAGATCCACTCAGGCGAAAGCAAAAAAGCAATATAACCATCTTTAAAAAAACAAATATATTGCCGGTTTTTGTTTTCCAGGTGATCCGCTTTCAATCCCAAGGAAAACCATTTGGCCCAAACTCAAGGGCCTGGTCCGATGCAACGCAAAAAAGGACTTGCAAATCGCCGCTGAAAAACA
>CAWUOD010000046.1:0-11179 GCA_963923115.1 uncultured Singulisphaera sp. | reverse complement strand
AAAATCTGGTTCACCTTTTGAAATGATGAATTCGTTCGGGGGTAACTCCGGGGAGGCCCACAGTCCATGCCATGCCCGTCCTGGATTTGGGAGCTCACGAACCTTATACCGCATTGCTCATTTGATAGGAAATTTGATTTCATGGATATATCAATAAGATCAAAACAAACTGCCAAGCTACAAACAAACAAAAAAATTACCCGGCTTTCCAAACACGATTCCAACGATCGCTGGGGGGCCGAGTTCACGGATTCCATTTACTTGATGAAAAAGGAGGATGGGACTTACCGTCTTTATGCCCGCAAGAATTTTGATGGCGAAACACACACCCTCGACAGGGTTTGTGGCATTCAAACGCCTGAGGAATTTATGAGGGCGTACTCCCGAATTTGTCAGCTTGTGGAACATGAAGGCACCCATTTTTTGGTGACAAGGGTCGCCAAGGTGGACAAACGGTTCGCGAGGGATCTGCAATGTTTTTTGGATAGAAATAGGAACCAAAAGGGAAACCGATTGACAACCTGATCCGGCATCCCCTTTTCCGGATCACCTGAAGCCACCCGACCCTGCCAGGGAACCGATCCCCCCCAGGATGAATTCCGGGTCGACCTTGCCAATAAAGATATCAGACCTCAAGAAGCCAGGTCGCAATATTACAAGAAAAAAGGATCTATTAATTCTACTTGAGGAATTCACGGAGCCCGTTTTTTTCCACATTAGGCATTGAAGAAGCTCTCACCAAAACAAGGGGGCATCCCATTCACGGTTTTTCCAATAGCTCCATGGCCCGAAGAAGTCTAAGTGGGTGATCCGTTTGAATCACATCGATCCCCATTCGAATCGCTTTTTGGTATTCCTCGACCGTTTCGTTGAAGCCTAGCGCGTCTGAAAAAACCTGAATCCCGAGCGAGTGACATTCCGCGATCAATTCTTTCGTCAATATGCCCCATGCGGCATCGACCCCAAAAGGTCTGATTCCGGCAAGATCCTTCAGTTGACTTCCCGATTTCAAAGCAGGAAGGGTTCTCATGCGCGAATCCAGGGCTTTCAGTTTTTTGCAATAATCCGCCGACTGATAGACCACATGCCTATCCCAAAGATTGTGTTTGCCCACCGCTTCAATCAATTTGTCCGGTGCAATATCCTTTGCATCAAGATACACCCAGGCGGACTTTCCCAGGATGCCCAGTCCCTGATCCAAGGTTGGGATACGGGTCCCGAAAAATCCATTCGAAAACTTTGTCCCCGCATCAAGCTTTCCAATCGCATCAAGAGTCATCTCCCTGACTGGCCCCTTTATGGAGGTGGTACGATTGAGGGTGGAATCATGCAGAAGGACAAGGCCCCCATCCCTTGTGGTTCGAATGTCGATTTCCACAAGATCCGCCCCGATGGCGACCGCCTTTTCAATCGCCGGAATCGTGTTTTCCGGAGCGTAGCGCCCCACGCCACGATGCATGGAAAACCGGACAGGAAGCTTGTCCCGTCGCATGCGAAACTCGGTAAAACGGGCCCACAATGGGTCATCCGTCTGCAGCCAATCCACTTTGCATTCAACCATCCGCCTCCAAACGACGGGATGATCCCAACGGGGCCCAAGCACCTTGGCCTGGACCTTGACTCCCTTTTCATGAAAGGCTCGACAAAGATCGGCGGTCACCTCATCCGCGTCAATCTCCACAACCGCGGGCCGGATCCCTTCAAGTAAGGTTTTTGGCTCCATTTTCCCGGAGTGATATTTTGCCATCCTGGCGATTTTTCCCCCACCCAGGGAGGCGACTGTCTCAAGCATTTTCGGATCGCCAAAGACCACAACCTGTTTTTCCATTCCTGTTTCAAGGATATCCTTGACCAATTGCACAGGATCGGTGTCTTTGCAATCCAGGCAAAGGTTGACTTTTCCACGGGCAAAGGCCAATGCCTCCCGAAGGGACAAAACCCTGGTGTTCACAAAACGGGGAGCAAACCAGCTTCCCGCATCAAGCTTTTGCAAGGCATCAAGAGTCATTCCGCGGACGGGCCCCTTCCCATCCGTCGTACGGTCCACGGTGGAATCGTGGATTAGCACATGATGGCCATCTGATGTTTTGCGCACATCGAGCTCAACCCATTCCACGAAATCCCCGGCGGCGGCAAGGATGGCCTCGGACGAATTCTCCGGGGCAAGCATCTTCATTCCCCGGTGCGCCATAAGTTGCACGGCCCGGGGAGGCTGAACCGGTTCGGCGAAGGGAAAGTGGGCTTGGCCACAGGCCAAGGAGACCACAAACAGTTTTGCAACCAAGGACCCAAAATATAGCCGCATGGATTCCCCCTCATGTGGGGACATTCTACCAAATTCAACCTGTTACAATTTGTTACCTGATTGGGCGGGACTGCTTGGCCTTTCCATGCCAATCTCTTATCAATCCCATCATCACCCCCTCCCAACCTTTGATGGAAATCTCAAATGAGTCAACGGATCATTGTTGCACTTTTGCTGTTTGGCGGACTCCCAGCGATGGTGTCCGCCCAAGCACCCAAAGGCGAAGTCCTTCACTTCACTTTTGAAAAAAGCAAAGTTTTTCCGGGCACCTTCCGGGATTATTGGGTCTATGTTCCAGCCCAATATGATGGCAAAACGGCCGCCTGTGTTTATGTCAACCAGGACGGTGTCGGCTACAACGCCCCCGCCGTATTTGACAAATTGATCCACGAAAAGAAGATGCCGGTCACCATCGGTGTTTTCGTGATGCATGGAAGGGTCAAGGCGCTCACCCCAAACGCGCTCGACCGTTTCAACCGAAGCTATGAGTACGATGGTCTGGGCGATGCTTATGCCCGCTTTTTGCTTGATGAGCTTTTGCCTGATGTCGAAACAAAAAAAGCCAAAGATGGTCGGGCAATTGTCCTTTCCAAAAAAGGAAACGACCGGGCGATTGGTGGCGCCTCCAGCGGTGCCATTTGCGCCTTCACCGCCGCCTGGGAACGACCCGATGAATTCAGTCGTGTTTTCAGCGCCATCGGCACCTATGTCGGTCTTCGCGGGGGCCACAACTATTCCACACTGGTCCGCAAATATGAGCCAAAACCCCTCCGGATTTTCCTCGAGGACGGCTCCAACGACCTGAACATTTACGGCGGAGACTGGTGGATGGCAAACCAGTCGATGGAGAGGTCGCTCACCTTCGCCGGCTATGAGGTCAAACACAAATGGGGTGATGGCGGCCACAATGGCAAGCACGCCACCGAACTTTTCCCCGAAGCGATGGAATGGCTTTGGGCTGGCTGGCCCGCACCGATAAAAACCGGAAAGGGAAGCTCCCAACTCCAGGAAATCCTGATCCCCGGGGAGGAGTGGAAACTCGTAGGTGAAGGCTATGCGTTCACGGAAGGCCCCTCCGCCAACGCCAAAGGCGAACTCTTTTTCAACGATGTGGGCAAAGGCAAAACCTACCGCCTCAACAGCGAGGGAAAACCGGAAGTTTGGCTGGAGGATTCCAAACGGGGCGATGGCCAAAACTTCGGTCCCGATGGAAGACTTTATGCCGCGTCCGGATCCGAAAATGCCATCCTGGCCTGGAATGAAAAAGGCGAATCTTCCAAAATCGTTGGAGGTTGGCGGGGCAATGACCTGGTCGTCAATCACAAGGGCGGAATCTATGTGACCGAGCCGGGTTGGGACGGCAAGTCACCAAGCAAAATCCACTACATCAGTCCCAAGGGCGAAGACAAGGTTGTCGACACCGGTCTCAAGTTTTCCAACGGCCTTTGCCTATCACCCGACCAGAGCCTCCTCTATGTCGGGGATATGAAGAGCCACTGGGTCTACAGCTATCAGGTCCAAGCCGATGGCACCCTGTCCAACAAGCAAAAATATTACCACCTCCATGTGCCCGATAACGCCGATGATAGTGGCGCGGATGGAATGCGGGTCGATCGGGATGGTCGGCTTTATGTCGCGACCCGAATGGGAATCCAGGTGTGTGACCAGGCGGGTCGCGTCAATTGCATCATCCCGACCCCCAATGGCAATGTTTCGAATCTGGCTTTTGGCGGAGCGAATTTGGATACAATCCTTGCCACTTGCGGAAACAAGGTCTATATGCGCAAGGTAAAAACAAAGGGCGCCCCGAACTTCATGGAACCCAACAAACCCGCGGCACCAAGGCTTTAATAGCCACTTATACAAACAAAAAGAGCCCGGAGCGTTCCAAAACGGTCCGGGCTCTTTTCTTTTGGAGAGGTATTGGGCCAAAGGTTATTTCTTGGCTTTCAGCTCCTCAAGGGTCTTTTCGATCTTTTCGAGACGCTTGAGAATCGCATCAAGTTTGTCGGCTCCCGGGGGGTGGGTCAGGGTGATTGTGCCCGAGGTTGGTAGAGGGGAAATATTCCCCGAATTCACAATAATCGGTTTGATGGGTTTCGTTTCGCCGCCTTTGAAATCCTCACCACCAATCACCTGAATCCTTCTCACTTCGATTTTTTCCCCCCTGACTGCCTCCATTGCCTTTTTCAGGGCCTCCTCATGGGCGCCCCTGGTGGCATTTTCAACGGATTTCAAAACCCCTTGGAGTTCAATGATTTGATTTTGTTGGGCTTTGACATCCTGGGTTTCCGTGCGGATCACCTTGCCATCATCGCCTATGATTATCTTGATGACCTTTGAAGCGCCGGGGGAGGGGACGGGAAGCGCTTGGACAACAACTGCCGGGGCTTCGGTTTTCACGGATGGCTTGCCCCCATCAGGTGATTCGACGACCGTGACGGTCCGCATTTCCGTTTTGGCACCAGCTTGCTGGCCTTCGCCCAAAACCTGGATGGTGATCACCCCGTTCGCGGATGAGCCTACCCCCTGGCCGGGGAGCGGCACCTGGAAACCAAACACCTTTTTGCCGCCCGTTTGCTTTCCATCCCCTGGATGGATTTCCATTTTTTTGCCTTCCAATTGGATCACTTGGACCTTGGGCGCTTCAACAGGCTTATCGAGTTTTTTTCCCTCAACGATCACCGTTGTGCCAGACTTGATCTCCGCGGGTTTCGCGGGGGCATCCTGTGATGGGGCGGGTTTATTTTGGGGCAAAAAGCCGATGGCGAAAAAACCGAGAACCTTTGCCGCGAACGATCCGACATACATCATCGAAAACCCTTCCTTTCAAAAGATAAAAAAACACCTTCAACTACTGGTCTTCTGGAAACCGAAATGCCGCCTGCCGGGCTGGAAACGCGACATGGTCGCCCGATTCATTTTCCAGAAGGTAAATCACGGTTGATTCCTGAACATCAACCCCCAACCTCTTGAGCCGCTCCCTGGCCTGAACGGGGACTATTGCCTCATCCACGGCTTGGAGGTTTCTGGTTGCGGGATAACCAGCCAACCGGGGGGTTCCCAAATACCAGGGGGATTCTGCCAGTGACGGTTTGGCGTTGGGGACCGCTTTCCACGGCCATACTACCCCGACCAACCAACCTGCTGCAATCCCCATAAGTGCGGGAAAGATCCCGGCCTTCATATAAACGCGCCACATCTGTTTTTTTGGGCTTTTCGACGGGGCAACGCCCATTTTTTCCATTTCGCCCGGATCGGGGCGAAGCAAGTCGGCAATTGTCCGGTCTTCCCAAAGTCCCAATGCCAATTCACGCCAAAGCTCCGGATTCATTTCCGCCCGGGCAAAAAAATCGATACGCTCCCCGGGAATCCATTCCCTATCAACGATCTTCTTTATGAGCATTGTGTCATCGTCATTCATTTCGCGCACTCCCGGCCGCGCCATCAACCCCCGCCCGGACCAGCTTCATTCGCAAGCAGCGTCTGGCCGTGTCCAGGCGATGTTCAACCGAGTGAATGGAAATCCCCAGCATCAGGCCGATCTCCCTGTAGGTTTTGCCTTCGACAATTTTCAGGTGCAGTATTTGCCTCTGCGAAACATCAAGGTCCTTCCACTCCCTGCGAAAAATCTCGGCCACCTCGCTCCCAATAAGGGCAAAAAGTGGATCCGACTCGGCCCGCTCCAGGGCTTTCTCCCGTATTTCGGGGCTTCTGTGCTTCTTATCGAGCCGAATTTGGGTCCGCAACCAAAGGGCGCATTGCCTCAACGCCACCCTGCATAACCAAAATCGGCTGAATGATGAAGGAGAGGCGACCGTTTTGGAAGCGCCATGATTCCCCTGGATGGAAACACGGGAAACCGCCAAAGCGACTTCCTGAAGCACATCCTCCACCGCCTCCGTGCAGCCAAGCCGTTTCAGAACGACACCGGCCAACCAATCCCGTTGGCCGGACAGGGGATCATTCCCGGAATCCGGACCAACACATGGACCAGGAACCGGGCCATTAACCAGCGAATCCTCCGCCCTGAGGTGCATCCATGATCCTTCTTTGGTGCCCATACCAACAAGTTGCCGCCATCACATTTTTCCGGGTAAAAAAATTTTACAACAACTCACCCCGTTCCCCCCAGTCTTGCCATTCCCGCTTTTTCCCCGGGCCATTTTGGTACAATGACACAGCGGAGGTTGTTTCCCGATGGTCAAATGCCTTCGGACCAAAGGAAACCGCTTGAACCCTGCCTGCTTTTCCCTCCTGCGGACGGTTGCAACCATGCCTAAGAAAGCGTTTTGGACCCTTTGTTTGGGTCTCCACCTGGGTTTTTCCACAACAAATGGCCAGGCCGCCGATGGTCCAAAACCGGGTGAAGCAACCTCCCCGGTAAGCTATTACAAACAGATCCGCCCCATCCTGCAGCTGCATTGCAATGGCTGTCATCAACCGGCAAAAGCACTGGGTGGCTACCTAACCACATCCCATGCCGACCTTTTCAAAGCCGGTGACAGGGGCACACCGGGCATCGTTGTCGCAAACCCCGACAAAAGCACCCTGATCGACCAAATTGTCCCCCATGGAACCAAGGCTCCCGAAATGCCCAAACAGCGGGAGCCACTTGTTTCCACCGACACCGACCTGATCAAGCGCTGGGTCAAGGAGGGCGCCAAGGACGACACCCCGCCAAGCGCCAAGGATCCGATCGATGGGGATCACCCACCCGTTTACCGACTCCCTCCTGTGGTCACCGCCATTGACTATTCACCCGATGGTTCGATGATCGCGGTATCCGGTTTTCATGAAATCCTTTTGCACAAGGCCGACGGGGGAGCGATTATCGCCCGGCTCGTGGGATTGTCTGAACGGATCCAGGCTGTGGCTTTTTCGCCAGATGGCAAATTTCTTGCCGCATCCGGCGGGTCGCCTGGCCGTTTTGGTGAAATCCAGATCTGGGATATCGCCAAAAAGAAAATTCGGACCTCCGCCACCTTCACCGGGGACACCCTTTACGGAGTCAGTTGGTCGCCCGATGGCACCATTGTCGCTTTTGGCGGAGCGGACAACAATCTGCGGGCCATCAACGCCTCCACAGGAAAGCAGGTTCTCTTCCAGGGCGCCCATAACGATTGGGTTCTTGGAACCGCCTTTGGCCGCGATGGCAAGTTTCTTCTTTCCGCCAGCCGTGATCGCTCCCTCAAGCTGACCGAGGTCGGCACCCAACGCTTTATCGACAATGTGACAAGCATCACTCCGGGAGCCCTCAAGGGAGGCCTCTCCGCGCTGGCCGTCCGTCCCTTCCCAAAGGACAAGGACAAAAAAGTAAAGGCAAGCTCGATTGCGGTGGGTTCCACAGAGGAGAAGCTTTACGAGGAGGTGCTCATTGGCGGAGCGGATGGAATTCCAAGACTTTACAAAGTCCACCGGGACACGAAGCGCGTGATCGGTGATGATGCCAACAAAATTCGGGAATACGCGCCCCTGCCCGGTCGGATCTATGCGGCATCGTTTCGTCCCGATGGTGGGGCATTCGCCGTGGGATCCAGTCTTGATGGCAAAGGAGAATTGCGCCTCTTCCAGACAGACGATGCCAAGCAACTGATCAGGATCGATACCGGATTGACCGGTATTTACACCCTCGTCTGGAAGGCTGACGGGAAGGAACTGGCCATTTCCGGATTTGATGGAGTGGTTCGGGTGATTGACCCCGCAACCGGCAAAACGATCCGACAGTTCATGAGCGTTCCAATTAGCGCCCAGTCCACGGCCGGGCGCTAAATTCGGGCAACTTTGCGGCACAAAAAAAGGCTTCAGGATCCTGATGGTTCCTGAAGCCTTTGCTGTTGGGACTCTCACGCCCGTCGATTCAAATCGACACGATGGCTTCGGCGCGAACCATCCGGGGGCAATGCCCATTCTTCTCTTACCCTAGGGAAGAACAGTCCCCTCGATCACAAGAACAAGCGGCGCGGTGGAAATGCTTGTGTGGATTTTCACTTCCTGTCTCAGGGCTCCAGCCCTTGTTGGCCTGATACCAAAAGCGACAGTTTGGGTTGGTCCTTCGGCCGAGGGAACCTGCGTCGTGGATTGGATATCCGGATCCGTGATTTCGACCCGGGTGATGGAAAAAGGTCTGGCTCCGCGTATCACAACCCGCCTGGTAAGAGCCTCGCCCGCGTGAGCCTCCGCCAGGGTCAAGGTTTGGGGAGTCAGCGTCAATTCAGATGCGACCCCTCCAATAATCAAAAGGGGCACCAGAGGGGTTTGCGGGTCGTTTGTCTTGAGATACACAAAATCCTTGATCTCGCCCTGGGGCGCATCCGGCTTGAGAGTCACCGTAATCTCGTAGGCGACACTTCCCTGTCGGCGAAAACTTTCCTTGAAGGAGGCGACCACGGGCAATTTCCCGGCATTCAACTCAAGTATCGACCAATTGAGCACACCAGCATATTCCACCTCCACTTTTGCGGTTGGCTGTGCGCCCGCTCCCACGGTCCCCAAATTGATCTCGCCGGGATTGAAAACCACATCCGCCCTGCTGTTGGCGGTCACCCGGATTTCCGCGCTGGAAACAAATTCCGGACCAACCGTCACCCGAATTCCGACGGTTTTCGGGCCAACAAATCGACTGGCATCCATGCGTATGTCAACGGTCACCGTCTCGCGAGGCTCAAGCGTTTTTTTCGGAATGGCGTAAGTGATGCAGCTACAACCAGGCACCACGGCAACAATTTCCATGGGCACCGCATAGATGTTGGTGACCGGAAATTTATGGACAAGCTGGGCTCCCCGAGGGACCGTTCCAAAATCGTGGATAAGCCCCTCCCGGAACATTTTCTCGGCCCAACCTTGAGCCGAACAAACCGAATTACCCAAAAAAAAGGCGAGGGCGATCAACAGTGTTCGCATGAGAGGGTAATCCTTGAAAATAGGGTTCCGGCTATTGTAGGGGACTCTGGGGGCCATTGTTTAGCGCCATTCCCTTTGATCAGGCCCCGAAAATCAAAAGGGGCGTTAAGCCATTCCATTCAGGGAAGATGGTCATGGCACAGAAATGAAGCCTTCGGGGATATCCAGTCTTGGGCCCACCGATAACTTGATTCCGTTTTTTTTCATGAACAGAACCGATCTTTGCCCGTAAATTAGAATAGCGTGAATTGTTCTTTGAGGCTCAAATTTCGCCTTGGCAAGATATAATCGTATATCAATCGATTCTATCTGCATGTTTAATGCCGAAGAACATTTTGTAAACTTGGAGAGTTTGGTTGTGGGTGTGCCCCTGGACAACTCGGATGCAAAGCAGCTTGGTGAGATTCCATCCCATCCGGAATCTCCCAGGGATTCTGCTGTAAATCCCGATCCGGGCCTGTTTTCTCCCAAAGACCCAAACCTTTCCCAAAAAACCGTGAAGAACGCCCCGCAACCCACACGCCCACCATTTTTGCTCCCACCCGAAAACCCAACGGAAATTGGCCGCCTTGGCGGATATGGGATCGAATCGATTTTGGGCAAAGGCGGCATGGGAATGGTCTTTTTGGCCCATGACAAGGCCCTTGATCGCAAAGTTGCTTTAAAAGTCATGCTGCCCGAGGTGGCCACCCCGGAAAACCGTGACCGTTTTTTCCGTGAGGCGCGGTCCACGGCCGCGCTCAACCATGACCATATTGTTCCGATTTTTCAGGTCGGTGTGGAAAATTCGGTCCCTTTTCTGGTCATGCCATTCCTCCAGGGAGAGGCCCTGGACAAGCGACTCGCGCGCGAACCAATTCCGCCTCTTGGGGAGACCCTCAGAATTATTCGCGAGGCGGCCACGGGCCTGATGGCGGCCCATGAAAAAGGCATGATTCATCGGGATATTAAACCGGGCAATATCTGGCTTGAAGGAAGCCGGGGCCGGGTGCGTATTCTCGATTTCGGCTTGGCCAAAACGCGATCATCCGATGTAAACATCACCCAGGCCGGAGCCATTATGGGCACACCGGCCTATATGTCCCCGGAGCAGGCGGCCGGAAGGGATCTCGATTCCCGGGCGGATCTTTTTTCCCTGGGCGTGATCTTTTATGAAATGCTTTCGGGTGTTCGCCCCTTCAAGGGCAATGACACTTTGGCGATCCTCACCTCTTTGCTCACCACCAACCCGATTAATCCGGGTGAAATTGACCCCTCCATTCCCCAAAATGTTTGTCGCCTCGCTATGGCGATGATTGCAAAGGATCCGGCCAAGCGACCCAAGTCCGCCAGTGATGTCGCCAATTACCTTTCCAAAGTTGAAAGGATCACACCAAAGACAATTTCCCAATCAAGTCCATCCATCCCGGATAAAACAGTCCAGCGCCTGGAAACGCCGGGGACCAGCCCCTCTCCATCCACCCCGGCCAGCGACGAACGGATTTTTGATACAAAAATGATCCTCGATGCCATTCCGGTGGAATTTCGGGCCAATTCCCAGGTTGGCTCAAGCCCCTCCAAACCTATCGAACCTCCTGTCCTTTCCCTTGAACTCCTTTCCGGGGGGGGACAACCCAATCAGGTTTGTGGTGACAAAATCCAAATAGGTCGGGCCATTGGAAACAAGCTTCGTATCCAATCCACCCAAGTCTCCAGGGTTCATGCCCAAATTGTCTGGTGCCCAACAAACCAACCCCATTACACAATCGAGGATTCAGGCAGCACCAACGGGACTTTCATCAATGGTTGCCAAATCCAAAAGGCAACGCCTTTATTGCCCGGCGACGAACTTCATTTTGGCACATTGGGTTTTCGCATCAGCTATTCCATGGTGCCTGTGGTTTGGAAAGCCTTATGCCAGGATCGAAACAAAATGGGTGTCTTGGCCCCTTCCGCCCAAATGGAAATGGATTCTTCCTGTCTCTTATACAC
>CAWUOD010000045.1:0-11276 GCA_963923115.1 uncultured Singulisphaera sp. | reverse complement strand
GCGATCCGGTCAAGCTGGAAATCCCCCCAGGATTGCAATCAATGGAAGTTTTGCGTGTTCCCGGAAGGGGAATGCCCCACCTTAGGGGTGGAAAAATGGGAGACCTGCTCGTCCAAATGCGGTTGGAAACCCCAAAAAAATTGACCGCAAGACAAAAAGAACTCTTCAGAGAGCTAAAAGATATTGAGGACAAGCATCCCCATTCCCAGTCCAAGGGATTTTTCGACAGGATCCGGGAATTTTTCGCGGGATCTTCCGAAGAATCCAAAACGGAAAAATCATAATTAGCGGAGGAATTTAGTGCCATGAACGAGCAGGAAAACCAGGACCAGGGCCAACCCGTCGACGAGGTCTTCACAGGAGCAGTCGAAATTGAGGGATTGAAGCACAAATTGGCCGAAACGGAAAAGCTCCGTGACGAATATCTGGCCATGGCAAAGGGTGCCCGCGCCGAATTCGAAAATTATCAAAAGCGTCAACAGCGGGATCTCCAACAGGAGCGCCGTTACGCCCAGGCTCCTTTTGCCGGGGACCTCCTTCCGGTTTTGGACAATCTGGATCGGGCCCTGGAAGCCGCGGCCAAAGCCGGTGACAACAGCGCCCTGACCCAAGGGGTTCGCATGGTGATGGGGCAATTCATCGAAATCCTCAAGCGCCATGGAATCAACCGCATGGAGTGTGTTGACAAGCCTTTCGACCCCAACCACCATGAGGCTGTCACTCAGATTCCGAGTCCCGACCATCCTCCACAAACCGTTCTTCAGGCTTTTGAGCAAGGCTGGTTGCTGCATGACCGGGTTCTTCGACCCGCAAAGGTTGCCATCAGCGGTTAGCCGAAATCGAATGGCATTGCGAAGCTTCTTGTAAACCAATGAATAGGACCCGGACCCATGCCAACTTACGAATATCAATGTTCCGCTTGTGGTCATCATTTTGAAGAGTTTCAGTCATTTAGTGAGGCCACCCTTACAAAATGTCCCAAGTGCAAAAAGAACAAATTGGAAAGGTTGATTGGAACGGGAACCGCGATCCTTTTCAAGGGTTCGGGATTCTATGAAACCGATTATCGCAGCGATTCCTACAAATCCGCAGCCAAGTCCGATTCCACAACCCCGACCCCGGCGCCCGCTCCCAGTTCGGACTCGGGTTCCAAAAAGACCAGCGATTGATTGGCCTTGTCGATGAACAAGGGGAATTGATGGTTTTGTGCAGGGTAAACCGTGATTGGAATGGGATTTCATGACCACCAAAAACTCCTGTCCGGTATGTGAACAACCCATGCCCGGGTCGTCGACTTTGGGAGCGGAATGGCCCGCTTTTCCGTTTTGTTCGAAAAAATGTCAACTGGTCGACCTTGGCCGTTGGATGAACGGTAGTCATGCCGAAAAGTTAAGGGAAGCGCTTGGGGGAAGTAAGTCAGAATCGTTTGTGGAGGATGAGGAGTAGGGCGGAACCAAAGGAAAACGCTAAACTAGCCCCTGGTCGAAAACTCGTGAAACGGGGATATTCAGGATGACTTGGTCGGTCGAAGAATTGGGAACACTCGCTGCGACCGCCGACCCCTCGGCCCGAATCGTTTCCCGTCAGCTATTGAGGAATATTCTTCAAGCCCATTTGGGTTATCCTGGTTGGGCCTGGGGGGTACCCCACTCCACAATTTGCCTAATATCAGATTCGAAATTGCGGGCTCTTGGAGTGTTCGCTCCGGGTGAGCTTCCCGCCCAGGGTGGGCCCGATCAAACCGTCCTCCTTATCGCCCAGCCTTCTATTTCCCAGTCCAGGTCTTGGGACCGAAACCAGGCTCTCACATGGCTTTGGCGAAAGCTGTTCCATGGCCGCATTCATGCGGCGATTCATCGGGCCAAAACAGCAGGTGTTTGGGACGACGCCTCGGCGATTGACTGGATCGACCAACTGGGCTGGATGCAATACCGGGAAATTCGGACTGTTTTAGTTGAAGAAAATCTGATCGCAAGGGATGCATCCGCAGGGACGGCGCTCGAGGAATTTCTCGCGTTGTTCCTGGAGCTTCTGGTATTTGACACCGAACGCGTTGGTGAATGGTTTCCGTTGCTGGAGCCTGGTAGTTTTGGGGAAATGTTGTCGATGGTGGGCAATCCCCGGGATCATCTTGCCGCGTGCCGACCGGATGGGGCGATCCACCCCGCCATCCTTCGGGCCTCGGAAAAAACGAAAACTTTTGTTCCGGCCGATTGTGAGTACGATGGCCGGGAGTACGATCTTCGGATTCGCGTTGCCAAACAATGCGAAGGCGATGGCCAGTTTCTGGAAGCGGCGCTGGCCTATTGGGACGCGTCGCTTGTGGAGCCCACCCGCTCCCGTGGGAAAATGCACAAAGCCGCATGGAAGCTCCTATCGGAAGCCTTTGGGGATGGCGTGCTGTTTGATGGATCCTCGCCTCTTCCCCACTGGGCGCTCCATTGGCTTGATGAGGCTGCCGGCCAAAAGAGCAGACACGAATCGGAGTATTTGGCTCTTCAAGCTGTATTTAATGCGAATGTGATTCTAAAAAGGGTTCCAAGTGAGCTTTGTCCCTGGGGATTTGTTCTTTCGTTGGGAAAGTCTCCCATACGCAGGAGTCTCCCGGGGGTGGAGTTGCTTTCTGCAAGGAATTCCCTTCTTAAAGCAAGGCTTTTGATTCTTCGCAGCGAGATGAATGACAAGGTTGTGGGGGATATTGTTTCACGACTGGAACAAGCGGTTCATCATCTGGAGCATCGGGTACGCGAGGCATTTGCGCCCCGATTTTTCGAGGCAATGGACGACGCCGAATTTGTCCCTTCGAATCTGGTTGAAAAAGCTTCGAGGAACGCGATTGTCGAGGATATGGTCGACCGCCTTTTGCAAGCCCGCCAGCTTTCATTCGGTGATTTGCGCGATATTTTGGCGCGCAATCAAATGAAATTGCCCGACCTTAACGGTATCACTGGTTGGCTGAAAGGGGATCCCCTGCGGAGGCTGGACAAGGCCCTTGCGCGTCGGGTGCCCGGCGCCTACCGGCCCGGTGAGTTTTATACCACGGGCCTGCAATCGATGAGCTCGTTGTTTTATGCGACCTCGTGGGGCAGGGTGGTGCTTCTTTGGGCGATTATTCCGCTGCTGATGACGATTGTGTTGTGGAAATTCCCCCAATACATGCACGAGGAGCTCCTGAAATTCGCGGGCTTCATCGGTCGAAATCCAGGGCTTTACGAATCTGTTTTGGATTTTGAATCGCAAAAATTGGCCGTTTATGAAAACACCACCTGGTCGACCCCCGTTCTCGCTTCGGTAGAGGATTTCACCAGCAACCCGGGAATCGAGACTGTTACCGAAAAGAGGCTGGTCCTAGGCAGCCCTCCGGTAATGGCGATTACATTTATCTATTTTGTCTGTCTCATCCATTTTTCCGGTGCAAGAAGACTTACCCTGTCGATTTTTTCCCTCCTTGGCAGGGGCTTCCGAAGGTTGTTTTGGATCCTGCCCAGGGACATCATCCAGAGCCCGGTCGTGCAAGGCCTTTTGGAGTTGCCTCCCGTCAGGTGGCTTTGGACACTTGGGCTCAAGCCCGCTTTGCTATCCGCTTTGATTTTCTGGTTCCTGTCTCCCCGTCTGGCCGATTTTCATGTCGGTCCCCTCCTTCGGGGTTTCTGTTTTCTTCTCATGATGGCGATTTTTGCCAGCCGACCATTTATCCGCGCGGAGGCATGGTTATGGGATGTTTTTGGGGAATGGATGCATGATTTTGGAGTGCAGTCGCTTTACCGTCTGGGGGTTTGGCTGGTATGGCTGGCGAAACAGGTTCTCGATTGGGTGTCCCTGATAATCCTTGGAATCACGGAGTGGCTTCGTCCCAAACCTGAAACCAAAGGGTTTGCTTTGGTGGTCAAAGGCATTCTTTCGGCGATATTCATGCCCGTTTTGGCTTTTCTCCGATTCGCTGTGATTGTCCTTATTGAGCCGCAAATCAACCCGATCAAGCACTTTCCCACGGTCACCATTGGCCACAAATTTATGCTGGTCCTGCTTGTCCCTTTGGCCTTGCAGCTTGAACAGTTGGGTTTGGAAAAAGCCATGGCGTTCACCACGGCGTTTCTTTTCATTTTTGGAATTCCCGGCTTCTTTGGCTTTATGGTTTGGGAACTCAAGGAGAATTGGCGACTTTATGCGGCTAATCGTCCCGAGCGACTAGGCCGTTTGCGGATAGGCTCGCACGGGGAATCGTTCCTATCCTTGTTCCGCCCAGGGTTTCATTCGGGCACAATAGCCAAGTTATTTCGTCGGTTGCGTCACTCCGAAGGTATCAAAAGGCTTCGGATTTCCACGGAGTTGTCGCACCAAAAGGAAACCCTGGTTCGGTCGATCGGGCGACAGGGGGAGTCCTTGTACCGGCTGGCAAATGAAATTGCCCCTGAAGGCAAGCCTGTTTTGAGGTTGCACAATTTGGGTACAAGGGGAATTTGCGTTGAGGTTTCCTTAAAGGATAAAAGTCCAATCGAATTTGCCTATGAGGCGATTGGACATCGGTGTTGGCTATTTCGAAATGAGTTTTTTGCTTCTGATATGAGCCGTTGGGATAGCCTGCTGTTGAAAAACCTTGAGGGTTTGGATGCGGCTTTTGGTGTTCAGGTTCGTTCTTGCGATTTTCCACAGCTGGCGCCGGGAGCCAAATGGCAAACGGATGGGCATTTGTTGATGGTGGAATCGGGAGGACTTATGGAGCCTCGTTTCCTTCTTGATTCGCCTGACCAGCCTTTACAACAGGTCGAAGCGAAGGATCCTGCCCCATTCGAGGTTGATCTGGATCAGATTGACGCAAGGAGCAAAGCCCCTGATTGGGTTTCCTGGATACACTTTTGGGACAAATCCAAAGTCAGTGTTTCATAAGCAAGAATTGGCTACCCAGTTTCTCCGAACCTTGCATAATACCTTTAAATATTCTATTTCACTGTGATTTGGGGACTGGCCCTTGAGACCCATTATCCTTTTGGGCTCCTTTGCCCTGACGCTTTTGGCCAGCGCTTTGTTGCTTTTTGCCGTCCAGCCTATGGTTGGCAAAATTCTCCTCCCCTGGTTGGGTGGGACCCCCGCTGTATGGAACACCTGCATGATGTTCTTTCAGGGGCTTTTGCTTGCCGGGTATGCCTATGCCCACTTCCTGGGAAAATCGTTCGATCTTAAAAAACAGTGGGCCATACATGCCGTAGTTCTCGCCATCGCCTTGATTCCCCTGGTTGTATTCCGGTTTGATATTTCCCTGATAGCCGGGTTTTACCTCCCGCCGGAGTCAGCCAATCCTGTTCCATGGCTTTTGGTGGTCCTCCTCTGCAGTGCGGGGTTGCCTTTTTTTGCAGTTGCCGCAACCGCTCCGCTTTTGCAGAGATGGTTTTCCCGCACGGACCATCCGGATGCCAAAGACCCCTACTTCCTTTACGGCGCGAGCAATTTGGGAAGCATGGTTGCGCTGATAGCCTATCCGTTTTGTGTGGAACCCAACCTTGGGGTTCAGGGCCAGGGGATCGTTTGGCTGGTTGCGTTTGTTGTTCTTGCCGGTCTTATCCTTCTTTCCGGGCGTCTGGCGATGAAATCGCTGGCCCCTGAAAGTGAATCGAATGGCGATTCTTCTGTCGCCGCCGTGTCGCCTGAACCCGTGTTGTGGACCCAAATAGGCTCCTGGGCCGTGTTGGGAATGATCCCATCGAGTGTCATGCTGGGGGTTACCACCTACATAACCACCGACATAGCCCCGATTCCACTATTATGGATCCTCCCTCTCACAATATATTTGCTAAGTTTTATCCTCGTATTTTCACGAATCCCCCTTTGGATGTCCGGGACTGTTGTCCTGGGGTTGGGTGCATACTTCCTCTTTTTCTACAAAGGTCCCGCGACGCCTTTCACCATTGCCGAGGATGGTCTGATCGCGGTTATTACCGATAGGCTTCGGCTGGCATCAAGCATTCGACTGGGAGAGTTCCTCTTTGTTGGTCTTGGTCTTCTTGGGGTTGGTGTCGCATCCAGATCCTTTGTCAGCCAGCACAATTTGATGATTTTGCTTCTTCCCTTTGGAATTTTGTCCGTGGTTTTTGCCGGATCCGTTCGGGAAAACCTGAACCTTGGCGAAGTCGAGGTGATTTCCCTTCACTTGTTGCTGCTGTTCCTTGTTTCCATGGTTTGCCATGGGGAATTGGCCCGAACCCGCCCATCCGCCGAGCATCTAACCCTATTTTACCTCGCCATGTCTTTGGGTGGAGTCCTGGGTGGAATTTTCAACACGGTCATCGCTCCAGTTATTTTTGACAAGAATGTGGAATACCCGCTCATGGCGGTTTTTGCCTGCCTGATGTTGCCTGTCGTTCAATTTCAAACGGGCGGCCCTTTCATTCAACGGTTGCAACAATCGTTAAGCGGTTTGATCTTCTTTTTTGGTTTGGTAGTCGGCGTGCTTTTGGTCGCCTTCAGTTATCTTCCCTCCGAATGGGTTCGTGAGCGGATAAGCAAACTGCCCCCCGGCGGATTTTTCCGGGAGCAGATTTTGGATCGGCTTCCCGAAAAGCGCAATGTTCTATTTGAGGAGCGCAATTTTTTCGGCAGTTTCCAAATAGTTGGCAATCTTGAGGCGGACGGGGCCCTTTACCACAAGTTTCTTCATGGAACGACGAACCATGGTATGCAAATTTACGAGCCCATATCCCGACGCCGTGACACGGTCACCTATTTCCACAAAAAAGGTGCGATAGGGCAACTATTTGAAACCATGAGGGAAAAAGCCGAGGCCAAAAAACGGCCTCTGAATGTTGGTGTGTTGGGGGTGGGGACCGGGACTCTCGCGGCCTACATGGAACCGGGCTGGTCGCTGGATCTTTTCGAGATTGATCCCGCTGTGGTTGAGGTCGCCACAAAGCGTGAGGACCTCTTCACTTTCATTCCCGATGCAATGAAAAGGGGCGTGAAAATCGACATTCAGCTTGGAGATGGCAGGCGCAAGCTTTCCCAGTCCCCTGATGGGAAATATGACCTGCTGTTTATGGACGCCTTCACTTCCGATGCCGTCCCTGTGCATCTTCTCACCAAAGAGGCTTTTGAAATCTACAAATCCAAGCTGACCCCGGATGGAATTGTGGTGATCAATATTGCCAATCGCTATCTGAATTTTGAGCCTGTCCTGGGGAACATGGCCGAGGCAATGGGTATGAAAGCGATGATCCAGGGGGGCTTCGAGCATCCCGAAGAAGTCAAGTATGGAACCAATTGGGTTGTGATGGCGCCCACGATGGAGTCGTTCGCCTCCCTTCCCAAAAAGGAAACCAACCTGGATCGGGGTGATGAAAGCTGGACGGAAAAGTGGGTTCCACTTAATCCGGATCCGCAATATGGCGTGTGGACCGATAACTACTCCAACCTTCCAGGGATCCTCAAATAGGTCCCTCAACCTTTTCCATCTGACAACAGGAATTTCTCCGTGAAAGCGGCATTTCTCACCCTTTCGACCTTCACTTTGACCCTTTTTACGAGCGCCTTGCTTCTATTCATGGTTCAACCCATGGTAGGCAAGCTGATACTGCCTCTTTTGGGTGGGACCCCGGCGGTATGGAATACCTGTATGGTGTTCTTTCAGGCCCTGCTTTTGGCGGGCTATTCCTATGCCCACTTTTCCACCAAGTATCTTGGCGTGCGTCGCCAAAGCATCCTGCATCTTTTCCTGATGCTCATCCCGCTCTTTTTTGTTTTCCCGATCACGATTCGCGAAGAACTGGTTCAGGACACGGAAAATTTCCTGATCCTCAGACTATTGGCTGTGTTGTTCCTCTCCGCCGGGATTCCGTTTTTTATTGTCTCCTCGACGGCTCCGCTATTGCAGCGGTGGTTCAGCCGGACAGGCCATCCCGCCGCCTCGGACCCGTACTTTCTTTATGCGGCAAGCAACCTGGGCAGCATGATATCCCTGATCGGCTACCCCGCGTATGTGGAACCCAATCTGACTCTTGATCAACAGCGATGGTTGTGGGGGATTGGTTATGCCGCGTTGCTGCTGCTTTTGACGGGCGCTTGCGCGGTTTTGATGAATATGGCACCGGATTCGGCCCGTGAGACCTCGGATGAGGCGGCGCGAGGTCCCGCGCAAAAGGTTCCCGTCGCCACGGTTCTTCGTTGGGTGTTTCTTGGTGCCGTCCCCTCGAGCCTGATGCTTGGCGCGACGACCTACATGACAACCGACATAGCCGCGATTCCACTTTTGTGGGTCGCGCCTTTGGCGATTTATCTGCTTTCGTTCATTCTTGTTTTCGCTCGCATCCCGTCTGGCGTCCATTTTACCATGGTCCTGTTGATGCCTTTGGCGATTCTCCTTTTGTTGTTTCTCATGCTTTCGGAGATCAAGCCTGGGAACAATCTTCTTTACCTGATCGGGGTCCACCTCGCCGTGCTATTCCTCGTATCCATGGTTTGTCATGGCGAACTGGCCCGGAGTCGTCCCGCCCCGGAAAATCTCACCGCGTTTTATCTTTGGATGTCGCTGGGGGGTGTTGTTGGCGGTCTCTTCAATGGGCTGGTCGCACCGATGGTGTTTCCGACGATTGTGGAATACCATGTGGCGCTTGTGGTCGCATGTATGCTGGTCCCGCCGCTTGGTGTCGTTAGCGACACAACATTCACCCGGCTTGCGGATCTCTTGTTGACGGTCGGTTCCATTTTGTTCGCGGTGGTGTTCATCACGGTTCGTAGCTGGGACCGGGATGCCTCAAGCCAGATGATCGCAAGCACATGGTTTTTCGCGCTGTTCACGGGGTTTGGGGTATTGTGGGCCATCGGTCTTTGGGCCCGTGGCAAGATGGGGGCGGCCGAGGTTTTTGACATCGCGCTTCCCGCGTCGTTTGGTCTTTTGACCATGGGCCTGATTCTTGGGGTATATTCCGACACCATTTACTTTAGCCTGGAAAAATGGTTCCGGGAGCGCAACTATACAAATGAGGTATTTTATGGCGCAAGAATGATCCTTAGTTACGGGATCCCCTGTATTTTGTGCTATACGCTGGTCGATCGTCCGGTTCGTTTTGCCCTGGGGGTTGGAGCCGTCATAGCAGGGGCGGCCTTCTCGGGAATTTTTGACAAATCAACCATCTGGCAATCACGCGGATTTTTCGGCGCGCTAAAGGTCGAGAAGCGAAACGAATCGGGTATCGAATTCCTCCGGTTGCTTCACGGAACAACCCTTCACGGAATGCAGCCTGTCGATGAGGCGCTTCGGGCCATCCCGCTCACCTATTACCATAAAACCGGCCCGATAGGGCAGGTGCTTGAAAATTATGGGAACAAAAACGCCAAAGGCCAATATCCCGCCGTCGCGGTTATTGGTTTGGGCACCGGAACCCTGGCCACTTACGCCCATGAGGGACAGCAATTCGACTTTTATGATATCGACCCCCTCGTCAAGGACATTTCGTTTGATCCCAAAAAGTCCTTTTTCAAATACACCCAACTGGCGGCGGATCGCGGAGCGCAGTTGAAACTGATTCTTGGCGACGCGCGGGTGACCCTGCAAAAACCCAAGCTTTCGGGAACGACAAAATATTCGATTATCGCGGTCGATGCTTTCAGTTCCGATGCCATTCCCGTTCACCTTCTCACCGATGAGGCGATGAGTATCTATCTCGACCGGCTCACCGAGGATGGGATCATTGTGTTCCATGTCAGCAATAGGTATCTGCGTCTCGAGCCGGTTTTGGCTAACCTGGCGAAGAAGCGCGATATGGCGATTCTTGTCGATAGCGACAATGATGAGGGGCATATTGGCAAAAGCGCCTCGACCTGGGTCGCGTTGGCCAGAAAACCATCCGATCTTTCCCGTTTGATGGGGCCGGTCAACTCCGCATTGAGGACGGGTGCCACCATTGGTGTTGCCCAGCAATTGGCGATCGTCCCGTTCGCCCCCGTCGCGGATCTGGGAACGATTCTTGCCGCCACCGCCCGCAATTGGGAGCCTTGCTGGAATGAGCCCGAACCCAATGAAAAGCTCGCATTATGGACAGATGATTATTCCAACATTCTTGGAGTGTTTAGCAGTTTCCGCATTTCGCCAACCCTAATTTGGCTGTTGATTGGCCTGGGCGCGGCATTGATTGTCAAGGCTCTTGTTTTGTATCCGCTGGTTTACGATCCGAAGTACTCCAGCAATTCGGTGGGTAATACCATCATCTCGCTGTTGGGGGAAACAAGCACCTCATTTTTGCTTTTGGTGGGAGCGGCAATTCTTGTGGCCGTGCCTTGCGGAATGCTGATGGAGCTGCGCGGGCTTGCCAATATTTCCGATGGCAAGGGTGGCGCTTTGTTGGTTGGGTTTGTCTTTGCCTGTCTGGATATGCTTGTGCAAATTGGCATTCTTGGATCCTTTGAGGGGGTAAGCGCCGCCAAGGCTCGCCTTCTTGCTTTTGTCGGGTTGTTGGTGGATGCCGCAGCGGTCCTTTTGGTTTTGTTCTTTATGTAAAATCAATGGGGACTTTGTCATGGTTCGCCCGGCTATGGCTATGAGTGTGTTGTCCGTATGTTTGGTGATCCTGGTGCAGGCCGGTTTTTCCCAGGAAAAAGCATCCGAACGGATATCGGGAACCCTTACCCTGGAGGCGCTCAAAAAGCGCTTTTCAGGCAGGGTGGAGCTTGAAAAAGCCACTGGCAGGGTAAGTCTCTCCTACAGCTTCGCGAACAAAAGCCATCTGGATGATTTCCAGGTGGTTGAAGGTATCCGGTTTCAAAGGGCGGGAATCGTATTGCCTGTCGGCTCGGTGCTTCGCCATAAGGCGAGTTGGACGGATATTCGTGTGACAACATCTGTTTTGCCCGCAAATCCCCACGGCACACTTATTCAAACGACCGACAAGATCGAGTTGGTGCTGGGAAAACCCACGACGACATCCAACAAAGTGATTCTTCAGGTGTCGGGCAAAAACCAGAGCCAGCAGTCCTACAAGCTCAAGGATTTCGGAAAACGCCCGATTCCGGTCGATTGGCAAATTGATGAACAAAAGACATCGCTCAATTTTGGGATGCTGAATTTGGGCACGGTGTTCCCCACTCCTCATGACAAGGCCCGCCAAATCGAGTTTCTCGCGGAAAAGGGCGAGGTCAATCTTGGCGCCCTGAAACTGTCCGGAAAACTTGACACAAAGTGGCTGGATCTCGAATCACAGCCCGAGGACAATATTCCCGAGAAAAAAGGTCCGAAAAGAAATTAGTCTAATTTTGCACAGTATGATCGCTGTCTCTTATACACATCTGACGCT
>CAWUOD010000044.1:0-11376 GCA_963923115.1 uncultured Singulisphaera sp. | reverse complement strand
TCAACCTCTACTAAAACCGTCCTGTCGCCCTGTACAATCAGGGGGTTGCTCGGGTCATAAGTCATGAAACGGTCTTCCCTGACGATAAATGAAAGCCCAAAACGGGCAAGGTGGAGAGACTTGAGCCTGAATCCTCAAACCGGGGTCCCATCTCAATCATAACGCAGTGGGGCCAACCCGGGGTGGAATGAAAAAAACAGGTCTTGGCTTGATGGTTCCGGGCAGGTATGGAAGCCTGCTTCCCAAAGAGGTTTTTATGATGAAGCCAAAATGCTTGATGTTTGTGACGGATGGGTTCGAGGACATGGAAGTCCTCTTTACCATGCATCGATTTCGCGAGGCGGGATACCAGGTTGTCCTTGCTTCCCTCAAAGGGACCCCTTGCACCGGCCTCCATGGATACCAAGTCCACCCGGACTCCCCAATTCGCGAACTCAATCCCGTGGAATACGAGTGGTTGGTCATTCCTGGGGGAGCCTGTTCGGAAAAATTGCGACTCCGCGAAGAGGTCCTGGACATTGCCCGAACGCTTATTGAGGATGGGAGAAAGGTCGCTTCGATCGGTCGGGGAGCACAGGTTCTCCTGAGCGCTGGCGCAATCGACGCCAAACGAATCGCTTGTCCCCAGGCAATTCGGGACGACATCCGGGCATCGGGTGGAATATGGGCCGATGAGCCCTCGGTTTCCGAAGGAAACCTTCACTCCTGTCGTTCCTGGCAGGACCTCCCTGGTTGGTTCCAAAAGATCTTTGGAAACCAAATGGCAGCTCAGCGTTCCGGCAGCAACTAGGATCAAAGCGCACATACCTCGGCCAATTCCGCCTTGGCTTTTTCGCAAGCCCGCACCAACGGGGTTTCCCACTCCGTTTGGTCGGGTTTGGCCGCAAAAGTTATTGCCCTTCCATTATTAATAACAGCCCCGGTTCCATCCGCCCGAAATGCTCCCGCCAACTCTTTGGCGCCAGCTCCCTGCGCACCGAAACCGGGCACCAGGAAAATCGTCCGGGGCATCAGGCTTCGCAATTCATTGATTTCCGCGGGATAGGTTGCCCCCACGACCGCACCAACATCGCCATAACCCGTTGGTCCTGTTGACTCATCGTTTAACGATTCCACCACCCGGGCGACATGTCTGTAGAGTTTTTCGCCCGAGCACTCCAGATCCTGAAAAAGACCGGCCCCCGGATTGCTCGTGCGCACCAAAACAAAAATACCGCCATCCATGGATCTGGCCTGCCTGACAAAGGGCTCGATCCCATCGGTTCCCAAATAGGGACTGACTGTGATCGCATCCGTTGACCAGACACCCAATTTTTTCCCACCAAAAGACCCACCACCAAAAGCAGCCTCGGCGTAAGCCCCGGCCGTGCTGGCGATATCATTTCGTTTACCATCCAGTATGGTAAATAATCCCAGTTCGGATGACTTCAAAAGCAATCTTTCAAGGGCGGCAAAACCATGATGGCCGCAGTGTTCAAAAAATGCCGCCTGGAATTTGACCACTCCAACCCGTTCCGAAACCAATTCCAAAACCCGGCCGCAAAACGACTCGTAAGCTCCCGCGACAGCCGCCAGGGAGTCTGGAACCTCACCCCCGAATGGTTTTCTGACCACAAGAGGAATCTGTTCCCATCGGGGATCAAGCCCCACACAAAGGGGCGTTTTGGCCCCCTTGGTTTTTTCGAAAAGTCGTTCGGCAAAACCCAACATTCCCACCCCTGGGATTTCCCGGAAAGATGCGATTGCTACCCCCAATCCTCAACCGTGTGGCGAAGTTTTCACCACGAGGGCCAATTATGGAGGGCCAAACTGTCTTCTTAGGATTCCCGGAGGAATTGGGTGTAGAGTCCCCGTTTATTCCCGGTGAAATTTGAAAGAATGGAAAAAAATAGGATGGAAGTAACAATCCCGGATGCTTAAACTGAGGAAAGAATCCTTATTGAGATTTAGTCTCAATCTCAGGAACCTTTTATGCAAGCTTTCTCCGGTCTTTGTTCACTCGACCAACTTTTACCCGGCGAAACCGCATGGGTCCATCATGTCGATGGAACGGATGACCTTAGCCAACGCCTTTGTGACTTGGGATTGCAACAAGGCGTCGAGGTGGAATTGCTTGGAAGGGCCCCGTGGGGCGATCCTATCAGGTTGAGAGTGGGGAATTGGCGACTTGGACTCAGGCGGCGCGAGGCGGCGCGAATACTCCTACAAAAATCCTGCCCCCGTTGATGATGCCGGTGAATACTTCTGACAAACCATCATCTGAAAAACCCATAACAATCGCATTGGTGGGCAATCCCAATGTGGGGAAAACCACGCTTTTCAACGCACTTTCCGGGTTGAGACAACACACCGCCAATTACCCGGGCGTGACAGTTGAAATCAAAAAAGCTTCTGTGATTCACAAAGGCCGACAGATCGACCTGCTTGACCTCCCGGGCGCCTATTCCCTCGCCGCCCGCTCTCCCGATGAACTTATACCGACCCAAATTCTACTTGGGCTTCACTGCGTCGAATGTCGTCCCGATGTTGTCGTTGCGGTGGTGGACGCCACCAACCTCGAAAGAAACCTGTATTTGGTCCATCAGGCCCTGGAGGTAGACCTCCCTTTGATACTCTGCCTCACCATGGTGGACATGGCCGAGGCTTCCGGGGCCCACATTAGCCTGGATTTGCTCTCCGCGCGCTTTGGATGCCAGGTTGTGGCAGTCCAGCCAGTGAAAGCAAAGGGAATTGGGCAACTCCTGGACAAAGTCATCGAATATCAGAAATCACCGTTGCCGGTTCCAATGAATTGGCCCGAAGAACTTATTGGGGAAACCAAGCGCATTAGCGCCCTGTGCAAAAGTGGCACACCGGATTTCATGGTTCGAAGGGCTTTGTTTGACAATGATGGGGAAGCCGCGAAAGATCTGATCATTGAAAACCGGGCGATTGCCGATGCCCTGGTCATTTCTCGTAAAAATCTTGCCGATAGCGGCTTTGTTTTGCCTCAGGCGGAATCGATCCATCGTTATGCGGATATTCGTAACAGAATTGACGGAGTCCAAAATTCTGCCAAAAGGAAAAACAATTGGACCGACCGCCTGGACGCATGGCTAACGCACCCTGTTTCAGGAACCCTTTTTTTCCTGCTGGCAATGTTTTTGGTTTTTGAATCGGTTTTTTGGCTGGCGGCTCCTGCGATGGAATGGATGTCTTTCATCCATGAAGTACTTGCCGATTGGATTCTTGCCAATTTCCCTCCCGGCCCCTTCACGGATCTGCTCGCAAACGGAATAGTTCAAGGCGTGGGTGGGGTCCTCGTATTCCTCCCCCAGATTTGCATCCTTTTCACCATGCTCGCGGTACTTGAAGACACTGGGTATATGGCGCGTGCCGCCTTCCTTGTGGACAACCTGATGTCACGATGCGGCCTCAGTGGCAAATCGTTTATACCCCTGCTCTCCTCCCTCGCTTGTGCTGTCCCCGGTGTACTGTCCACCCGTGTGATCGAAGATCGCCGGGACAGACTGGCGACCATCCTGGTCGCTCCCCTTATGAGTTGCTCCGCCCGGCTCCCGGTGTACACCCTTGTTGTGGCGGCCTGTTTCTCCCCCGCCTTGGGCCACTCACCATGGTTGGGGGGGGTGATACTTTTCTCCATGTATATGCTTGGCCTGATTCTTGCGCCATTGGCCGCCCTCCTGCTGAAAAAAACCTTGCTTAAAGGTCCGACTCCACTTTTTGTTCTTGAGCTACCCAGGTACCAAATTCCTAATTGGAAAAGCGTTCTTCACAAGGTCATGGATGCGGCCTGGAGCTTTGTTGGCCGGGCGGGAAGCACGATTTTGGCGGCGATGGTCCTGATTTGGGCCATGCTATACTTCCCAAGCACGGACGAAAAGGGCCAATCTTTTCCAAAACAGATCCGGGAACTGCGTGAATCCCAAAAAATGGATGAGGCGCTTTCACTCCAGGCAAAATGGCGCGAAAACAGCCTCCTGGGAGTGACAGGAAAAGCGATGGAACCCATTTTCAGGCCATTGGGCTGGGATTGGCGTATCACCGTCGCCGCGATTGCCAGCTTTCCTGCCCGGGAAGTGGTGGTTGGCACCCTGGCCCAACTTTACGCCCAGGAAGAGGAAAAAGAGAATCTGGTGGAGGCATTGCAGGGGTCGGAGTCTCCCCTTACACCCGCCGCTGGACTATCACTCATGGTGTTTTTTGCCCTTTGTTGCCAATGCGTTTCCACCCTGGTGGTCATTGGTCGCGAAACAAAAAGCTGGTTCTGGCCCCTGTTCACCTTCACCTACATGACCGCTCTGGCGTACTCTGGGGCATGGATCGCCTTTCGATTTGGCACCTTGATTTGGGGGTGAGACCTTTCCCCATGGAAATTGCACAACAAATTTTGGCAGGGCTTTGTGTTCTAGGCGCGATTTCGTTTGCATTTTATCAGGTTTATTCGCGAGCCATGGGCTCCAAGGGCTGCGGGAAGGGCTGTGGAGGGTGCAAAGAAAAAAAAGGACCGCCCAAAGAGCAACCACTTTTACAAATCACCATCGTCGGCAAAAACGATTCCTCCCTCAATCCCCTTTAGATTCCCTGACCATTTCATGCCCCCGATAGAAAGGGCTAGCCCTCATTTTTCTGGAAGCCTTTGGGTCATCCATTGCCAAAACCATGTTCGGATAAGGGTTTCCGCACACACCACTCCATCTTGTCCCGGCAAACCAATTCCGGGTATGGTCCGTTTTGGTGGGCCAAGGATGGGCCCCTTTTGGCAGGAGGCCTCCCATGCGTGTCTTGGTCACCGGCGCAGCCGGATTTATCGGATCCCACCTTTGTGAACGCCTTGTGGATCTGGGTTACCAAGTCACCGGAATTGACTCGTTTGTCCCCTATTATCCCCGCCCCTGGAAGGAAGCAAATCTTTCTCGCCTCCGCCAGGATGGGCGCTTTGAATTTTTGGAACTGGATTTAAGAACCGACCCTCTGGAACAGGCGGTAGAGGGAACCCAGGTTGTTTTTCATCTGGCAGCCACGGCTGGCCTTGTAAAAAGTTGGACCGACTTCGACCTTTACAATTCCTGCAATGTGACCGGAACCCAACGACTTTTGGAATCTTTGGCCCACCAAAATCTTGAACGCTTTTTGTATGTGTCCACCTCTTCGGTTTATGGGCGTTTTGCCTCGGGCGACGAGCAACTCCCAACCCGTCCCTCAAGCCCATATGGAGCGACCAAACTTGCGGGGGAACATCTTTGCCGCGCTTACGCCGAGGAAAGAAGTTTGCCCCTCACATTGTTGAGATATTTCTCGGTTTATGGGCCAAGACAAAGACCCGATATGGGTTACCACAAATTCATTGAGGCCCTTTTGGATGCCCGCCCCATCACGGTATTTGGGGATGGTCAACAAACAAGGGGCAACACCTACATAAGCGACTGTGTCGATGCAACGATAGCCACTTTGCACTCTCCCGTTGGCGAAATCTACAACATCGGAGGCGGCGAAACCGCCTCGGTTTGGGACATCATTGGAAAGCTGGAGAGACTAACCGGTCGTCGAGCGCAAATCAAAATGGAAAAAGGGCGCGATGGTGATCAGCGCCACACAGGCGCCGACACAGGAAAACTACTGCGACATCTCGGTTGGGCCCCAAAAGTCGGCCTCGACGAAGGCCTATCCATGCAACTTGATTGGCAGCGTTCCCTGCGTATGCGAGCGGCCGCATAAACCTTGGACACCCTGCTCAAAAACCCTTAAGTTTTGAAAATGCCTTCCCGGAAGCCGGGTTGTATCCCATTTCCCTGAGTGTCTCCTCACGAAGCACCCAGGGATGTTTATTTAGCGACTCCCAGCTCCATAGCCCCAACAAATTTCTTGGCGACAAGGGACTGCGCGAGTGGTTCCACCCCAAAGACCACGCCAAATATCCACAAACAACATCGGCTGGAACACCGGCAGCCCTTATCGAGGAGACCTTTGTGTCTCCATGCCTTTTGGCCAAACGGAATCCATCTTCCCCAATAACAAGCGGAATATGCGCCCAAGTCGGGCTTTGGTAACCCAGGTTTTGAGCAATCTGAATCTGCCTTGGTGTGGAATGTAAAAGGTCATCACCCCGAACCACCTCGGTAACCCCCTGAAAGTGGTCGTCCACAACAACGGATAATTGATAGGCCGGACCAGGAGACTGGGCGCCTTTGCCAGCTTTCCAAACGGCGAAATCCCCCTCAAAACGAAGGCTTATTTCCCCCCGAACCTTGTCGATGACTGTTTGAACTCCACTACCCAGTCGATATCTCCATGCAAATGGCCCACATGGAAGATCCAAGTCGGAAGCCCCTCTCCACGAGCAGGTTCCTGGATAGATAGGCCCCTCTTGCCCAATATGTCCTTCGTGAGGCGCGCTGGCTGCCCGTTCAACATCGGTTCTGGAGCAAACACAAGGATAGACCAGGCTTTTTTCGCGAAGATAATTTAATGCCTTTTGGTGCGCGGGAATCCGGGTGGATTGAAGAAGTGGCTCACCATCCCAATCCAGACCAAACCAGGACAAATCTTCCAGCATGGATTCAAGGGAACCGGCCTTAACCCGGGGTGAATCAATATCCTCAACACGCATCCAAAGTTTCCCGCCGGCGGCACGGACCGAAAGCCAGGCACACAAAAAAGTACGGAGGTTCCCCAGATGCAAGGCGCCTGTGGGAGAAGGCGCCAACCGGCCAACTGGAATCCTCGAAGCAGAATCACTTTTCGAATTGGATTTGGTCAAACCATTCATGGTTTGGCCGACTTTGCGTTGCTGACCCTTTCGAGAAAACTCCCCACTTCCCTGGCGGTGGCGCTCCGGGGCCGATTGATTTCCGCCAAAAGGGAAACATGGGTTGTTTCGGGAATGGTCAAATTTCTGCAGGTATTCCCGCATTTGATCAGGGAGCCTTCAAATTTTTCGGCCATATATCCAAGGCCTGGCAAATCCCGCTCGGCGACCAAAAGCAGAAAGGGAGGCAAACCTTTTCGGACATGGGTGATGGGTGACGCCTTGAGACAAATCACCTCATCTTCTCCAAAAGCAATCTTGAAAGGATTAAAAGCCTTGCCGTCCGGGCCGGTGATTCCGCCAAGTTGCCTGGAAAGTCCAGCCTGCTCGGCCAGCGACATGAATTGGTTTCCCGCGGGAATTTGGTAGACACCACAAAGACCAACGACTCCGCAAATGGAGGAAAAATCCGATGTTTTGGGACCACCTGGTTTATCCCAAAGGCCTGGATCGGTCGCCAACAGGGTAACCAGATGCGCCCCGGCTGAATGCCCCACCAGATTGACCCTCGAGGTATCTCCACCATGAATGGACGGGTTGGCAAAGATCCAGGCAAGTGCTTTGGATACATCCTCAACATGAACCGGGTGCTTTACTTCCGGGGAGAGCCGGTAATTGGTTGTGATGACTACATAGCCTTTTTGGGCGATGGATTTTGCGACATTTCGGTGAACCCCAAAAAAATCCTTGTCCCCAATAAACCACCCACCCCCATGCACAAAAAGGACTACCGGAAGCTTCTCGTCGCTTGAGGGACGAAAAACATCAAGTTTTTGACGCCTGGATTCCGTCGCATAGGGAATATCAAGCTTTTGTTCCAAATGTGCGGGTGAACTGACTGGGGAACTGGATGCATCGCCGATGGTCAACCCACCCACCAGGAGCGACCAAAAAAGAACCGATATTGCCATATTCCGCCCCTTGTTTTTCATCGCAACCATTGATTCTGATTTTATCCATTCAGGGGAATGAAATAAGGAGATTTTGGCCTTTTCCCCAACCCTTGCAAGAAGTTATGTGGCCGGTTGGCATGGAGGCGGAAATGCTTCGAGTGTGTCTGGCTTTTTGGGGGATTACACTTGTGACAGGGTGCGCCCTGCAACGCCAGGATGATATTCGATCCCTCAATCAGGATGGCGTTTACCTGTTTCAGATGGGTGCCTACAAGGAATCGAGACAATACTTCGTCAAAGCACTCGAAAAAGACCCGGAAAACATCCAACTCCTTTACAACAAAGCCCAGGTTGAGGAAGCACTCGGCAATATCACGGAGGCGGAAAGGCTTTACACCTTGGTTCTGGAAAAAGATCCATCCCTCAACCAGGCCCGCCACGCCCTGGTGGTTCTTTGGAACCGAACAGGGCGGAGGGAATTTGCCCAAACCCAGGTGGAAAGCTGGATGAAATCAAATCCGCAATATGCCCAAGCCTACGCGGATGATGGTTTTTTGTGGCTACAGGCAGGGGATGTGGCAAGGGCCCAGGCAAGGCTTCAGCAAGCCCTCGCAATAAACCCAAGCGATTTGGTCGCCATGATTGAATTGGGGAGCCTTTTTGAATCCCTGAATCGCCCTGATCGGGCACTTGCCCTCTACGAACGGGCCTTGGATGTTCGACCCAATCAGGTGGCCCTTCAGGCAAAAGTCGATCAAATGAAAAATGCGGGAGTGCATCTTCCGACACCCGATCGTTAAATCCCCTTTATTGGCGGAATGCTTCCATGATTCTTCATATTGTTGCGGGAAATCAACCGGATCCCCCGTCCATACCATACACTCATCCCTCGCTGGAAACAGAAGGATTCATTCATTGCTGCTTTGACCATCAGGCGCAAAAGGTAATCAAACTTTTCTTTCCGGCGACAGGAGAGATTTGGGGATTTGAAATTGATCCCCAAAAATTGCAATCCGAATTGAAAGTCGAACCCTCCGGTTTGGGGGAGGATTTTCCCCACATCTACGGGCCGATCAATCCTGAGGCTTTTGGCAATCCAATCCGACTGAGATAAAATTTAGCCCATTGCAAGATGAACATTGGCACGACGAAAAAATGGAGATCGGCCCAACCAGGGTTTGACCTATTTTGCTTCAGGGCCTGGCCCGGCCAATTTCCACTAATTGCCTCCGCATCGAAAATCAATTATTGGTAAACAGAATTCCAAAAACCGACCAGGGAATTGTTCAGGATTTGCGGAAGAAAAAGCTCTGCCGCAAACTACTTTTTTCGACCCAGGAATATGTAATAAGGGGCCTTCAAAAAGGGGACATACGGTATGGAACCCATGCCTTCCTCCACATGAATCGGGTCGAGATGGGCATCCAGCCATGGCAGGTGGTCGGGGCCGGGAAAGACATTATCGTTTGCAAACCATAGCGGCCAAAGGCCACGGGTGAATGTGCTATGTTTTTTCCTCGTGGGAGCCGGCCACTTCCTGGAAATATAAAAATCCACAACGCCCAAAATACCGCCGGGTTTCAGGTTGGAAAGGGCCTGCTCCAAAGCGGAAAACCAATCAGGGATCATGGTCAGGGAATAGGAAAATGTTATGGCGTCCACAGGTCCGCTTGATGGGACAAATTTTGTGGCATCCGCCTCGACAGTGTGGACATTAGTCCACCCCTCACGGTTTAACCTGGCCTGCGCCACACCCAAAAGCGGGCCGCACAAATCGACAATATCCACTCGCCCCAGCTTGGAAAGATGGGGACCCAACTCCCCAATGTTGTTGCCGGTTCCACCACCCATATCCAGAAGGGTTGCTCCTGGGTGAAGCCTTTCCCCCACTTCACGCATTAGTGATTCCCGACCATGAAGCAGCCTCTTGCGGAAACTGTCATAATCAGCGCTTTGACCGGAATAAAATTCTTCCAGCCGGGTTTTGAGGTCCGTGGAGGATCCCCTGTGAAAGGCCATCCTCCAGATTACCCGCATGTCGCCCCAAAAGCTCATGATCACTCCGTGACAGTGCCAGGTTTCAAACGGGAAATGTAAAAGCTGCCGTAGGTGTGGACCCGATCTGTGGGATGGAGTTCGGCAGACAAGGCTTTGTCATGCACAAGAAGGTCACCCAATTTGGCTGGCCCCTTGGCGGTTTGAACCTGGAGATCATCAAGGAAATCCACATGCAAACCAGCGCTTCTGTAGAGGATTACGGTGTCGGGTCGGGCATTTGCCAGGAGGGCGTTCCATTCATCAACAAGACCCTTGGGGTTCTTCCGGGCCATCCAATCCATATGGTCAAGCAGCGTGAATTTGTTGATCTTGTGGGGCGTTGACTTGAGGAATCCCTCGACTGTGTTGGTGTTGATCTCCAACCGATCGATCAATCCCTTGAGTTTCGCGAAATTCTCCTCCTTGAGGTAGGAGGGACACGCATCGCGATGGTATCGCCCTTCGATATAAACGCGCCAGAAATAATTGTTTTTAATGGGAAGCTTGGTGGAAACAACGAGGATGCAATCCTCGATAAATTTCACAAGCCCACCCGGATATTGATCGCGAATCTGCTGAATCTGAGGCCCGGGAACCCCTAAAAGTGTCATGGTAAATTGACGCCCCAGGAACCACCGCATGGATGGCGTCATAACCTTCTTGTGAATTTTGGTAATCCAGATCTCTGCCTGCTTTTCCAGCGTGGGAGCCTTCAGGAATTCCTGAATAACGCCCCTCATCCTCCCAAACAGATTAAGCTTGGTCATTACCAGTTTTGCAAAAAGGCCAGATGTGCCCCTGTAGTAAAAACTGTTGCGCCAACCTTTCCCGGCAAAATAACCGATTTTTCGGTCCCACCAAATCCGGGCATATTCCGGAAGTACGGGCCTAAGCCTTTTGTGGTAAATTTCCCGCGCCCTTGGGTGGCAACCTTCTCCAAAAAACTTCCAGAATTCATCGAAATCCAATTCCTTGATTGCCGCTTTTTTCAGTTCAAGGAGGCTGTTCTGGATGGGATTCATGTCAACGGCATGGACACCCGCGACCCCGGAAAGCAGGTAGTCCAAAGCGTTGCATCCCGCGCTTGTAATCACCAAAACCCGGTCCTGGGGCTTTAGTCCAAAGGCAACCTGGTCCAAAACCGGATCTTCCCAACATGTGTTGTAAATCAGGTTACCGCGATGAACCATCTGGAAAATCTTTTGATGCATGCCAACAATCCGTTTTGGTGGTTTTGCCCAGTTTACCTTCCGACATCTTATTTTGATTGGCCCCGCTGTCCCTTGGGATTTCGGACAAAAGCGACTTCAGCTCGATCCCGCGTCTTTTGGAGGCGCCTTTGTGATGGTATCGAGAAGATTTTGCATTCTTGCTCGCAAAGAAAAGGCGAAACCACCATCTTGCGGGTCAAGCCCCAAATCCTTGGCCTGGGTTGCCATATCAATTCCTTCCCCAACACAAACCACAGCCTCCACGGGCTTGGGGAACGGGGATTCGCGGTCGCTAAATGACTCCTCAAGCCTGGCAAAGGTTTCCCAAACCCTTTCAACTGTCGGTTTTTCGCGCACATAATCCATCGAAAGACTAAGTGCATTTTCCCAGTGCAATAAACTCAAAAGCCTATCCTGAACCTCCTCC
>CAWUOD010000043.1:0-11463 GCA_963923115.1 uncultured Singulisphaera sp. | reverse complement strand
CCACACCCGCCTGCAACAGTGTTATTCCGTTCGCAACTTTGACAATATCACGCAGTGCAAGGGGAGACTGGTTGGTGCCGGCGGGCCTCTGGATCCGGATTCCCCAGGGAGTATTTCCGGAGGTCCGAAGTGTAAAAAGTCCAGGTTCCGTGGTGGATGGGGCAAGTTCCCCTTCCGCGCTTAGTCCCTCGCGAACAAGCTTTTCATTTAATTCCAAAGCCTTGAGTTTTTCGGGATCCAGGCGAACCCCGTAAATCGAATCCCTCACGACATCGGCAAGGAAAACCTTCCGCCCCTGGGCGTCTGTTTTGATCACCAGCTTTTGAAATTCTTCCTCGGATGTCAAACGGCCCAGGGTGTTGATTGTCAAAGCGAACCCCTGATTCGTGGGTGCCGGGGGCTGGCCCAATGAACCGGCGGCAACCTGTATGTTTTGTTCATTGATCGCGGACAGGACATCCGGAGCCATGAGGCCACGGGAAGCCATTTTGTCCGGGTCGAGCCACACACGCATGGAGAAATCCCTTGCGCCAAGAAGCTGGACATCGCCGACGCCGGGAATCCGGGCGAGTTGATCCTTGATGCGGGTCGTCGCGTAGTTGCTCATGAACAAGAGGTCATAAACCGGTTTTTGCGATTCCACTTCGGGATCGGAAACCAGATTCACACAAAGAAGAATGCTTGGGGACCGTTTTCGGGTTATGACCCCTTGCCTTTTGACGGGTTCGGGAAGCTTGGCCATCGCGGCGGCCACCCGGTTTTGGACAAGGACCTGGGCCATGTCCAAATCGGTTCCAATCCTGAAAGTGACATCGATGCTTAGTCGCCCATCATTGGTGCTCTTTGAGCCGATGTAAAGGAGGTTTTCCACCCCATTGATTTCCTGCTCGATGGGCGCCGCGACCGTTTCCGCAACCGTTTTTGCATTTGCACCGGGATATGTGGCGGAGACCTGGATGGTGGGTGGCACGACCTCCGGATATTGGGCCACAGGAAGCCGAAAAAAAGCCACCCCGCCCAATATCACCACGATAAAAGACAAAACAGTCGCAAAAATGGGACGGTCGATAAAGAAACGGGAAATCATGATGGATTCCTTGATAATTCTTTGTTTTGCCTGGCAAATAATCAGTTTTTAAACAAAGGCATTTCGACATTCGATGGCTCGACCGGACGGCCCGGGCGAACTTTTTGGAAACCCCGAACAATCACCAGGTCCTTGGGGCCAAGACCTTCAACAACATCCACCAACCCATCACCAATCGCCGTGCCAAGCTTGATTTCCCGTCTTTGGGGAAGCCCTTTTTCATCGATAACCCAGACAAATTTTCGCCGGAGATCCGTAACCACCGCACGCTCGGTGATCAGAAGTCCGGGATAGCTATCGCCGGTTTTCAACCTGACTTTCGCGCGAAGGCCGGGAATAAACCGACGAGCCCCGCTCGCAAGTTTTGGGTTGTCCACAATCCCCCGAATCTGGATGGTTCCTGTTTCGGAATCCACTTTGTTGTCCACAAAATCTATTTCACCGGAGTAGGGAAACCCCTGCTGCTCCTCCAGGCGAAACTCAAAAGCCGGGAGGCGTTCTCGCGTTTTTTTTCCCGATCCTTCTGGTTTTGTTGGTGTCCCCACGGCTTCCTGCCTTCTTTCGTGGCGCAAGAGGGCTCGCTCATCGGCCGCGAAATAGACATACACTTTCGATTCGGAGACCAGGGTGGTAAGAGGCTGATTTCCCATACCTGGGGCGATCAGGTTGCCTTTTGTCACATATTTTTTGCTCAATCTCCCATCAATGGGGGCAATGATTTTTGTGAACTCGAGGTCGAGTTTCGCTTTATCCAGTGCGGCTTTGGCTTTTCCGACATCGGCGGTGGCAACCGCCTGGTTGCCTCCCCTAACTTCCAACTCCTCAGGGCTCAACGCGCCGGTAGACCGCAAAACCCTTGCGCGGCCCAACTCCGCATTGGCCAGTTTCAGCTGCGCTTCCGCACCAGCCAACTGGGCGCTTGTGGAGTCGACTACGGTCCTGAAGGGCCTGGGGTCGATTTCAAAAAGCACTTCTCCGGTTTTGACTTCACCACCCTCGGGGATCTGATCCTTGACAAGATACCCCTGGACCCGTGCCTGAATTTCGACGGTCTCGGTGGCCTCAATATGCCCGTTAAATTCTTCCTGCGATCGAATTTCCCTGACCAGAGGCAAAGCAACCTCGACCCTGGTCCCCCCGGGTTGGGTGGAAAGGTCCGTAACGGATTTCTGGCAACCCGACAAAAAAAACGCGAGGCCAAGGAGCGTCCCAAATTTTTGTGTGAATTTCATGGTCGATATTTCCAAAAAAACAAAACTTCTTTTGGTCGTTTTATGCTTGATTGTTTCGGTGTCCCACCATGAAATACCATTCGGCGAAATACCAATCGGCCATGGAATGCCACCCTCCCCCTCTCTGCCGGAAATGCAAATGTCCTCCATAAACCTTCCGCGCTTCGGCCAAAGGCACATTGTCCTTCTGATGGTGTGCATCCTTTCGATGATCACCTATCTCGACAGGGCGGCATTTCCCAACGCTTCAAGACAAATCCAGGCGGCCCTTGGTCTAAATTCGATAGATGACCTGAAATGGGCTCTCACAGCCTTCAACCTTGCCTACGCCCTTTTTGAAATCCCGACCGGAATGCTGGGGGATCTTTTTGGGCCAAGGCTGACGCTGATCCGGATTGTGATCTGGTGGTCTTTTTTCACCGCGTTGACAGCCCTCGTTGGGGTTACGGTGGCGGGAGTAACCCTGATCAATTTTGGCATGCTGGTGGCCATCCGTTTCCTCTTTGGGATCGGTGAGGCCGGCGCTTACCCCAATATCACAAGGGCCCTCCACAATTGGCTCCCACTCACGGAAAGGGGATGGGCCCAGGGCCTTGTTTGGACCTCGGCGCGGATCATGGGTGGGCTCACACCGTTTTTATGGCTGCTTTTTGTCACCAAAGCCGGACTCGACTGGCGGGTGGTATTCATCGGGTTTGGGGCACTTGGTTTTATTTGGTGCCTGGTTTTCTCCAGGGTTTTCCGAAATCTGCCCTCGGAACACCCCACGATCACCCCCGGGGAGGTCGCCTACATAGAAAAAGGCGGATCAGGCGACACCGGCCATGCCCATTTCGACAAAAACCTTTTGCGAATGCTTTACCAACCCAACACGATTTTTTTGTGTGGAATGTATTTCTGCCTGAATTTTGGCTGGTATTTTAACCTTAATTATCTGCCCGCAATTATGACCGATCACTTTGAGGTTCCGGCGGGGGACTGGCTTGGGGCGCTTTTCAAGGGTGGCCCCCTTCTTTTGGGCGCGGTTGGGTGCTATTTGGGTGGATGGTTTACCGATCGGATGGTGCGACTTGGGGGAAGAAAAAATCTCGCCCGGCTGATTCCCGGGGTCATGGGTAATTTATTCGCGGGAATGAGCTATCTGGGTTGCCTTTGGGCCCTTCAAAACAACAATGTAATTGGCTTTGCGCTTTTCATTGCCCTGTCAGGTTTTTTCAACGACCTGACCATGGCACCGACCTGGGCAACCTGCCAGGATGTTGGCGGAAAGATATCCGCCATTGTCGCGGGAACCATGAACATGATTGGAAATCTGGGAGGAGCGATTGTCACCTACCTGACGGGGTCCATCCTCACCCACCACAAAGAGATTTATGCCGTTGCCAATGGCATGAAAATTGGGGACATGACAAAAGCCGATATCCGCGAGGCCCTTTATGGTGGCTACCAAACCAACATGATGATGTTCGCCGGCATCTATATCCTCGCGGCCATTTTTTGGATGTTTATCCGCGCGGAAAATCCCCTGCCCGGCTCAGGTTTGGCGGGTTCAGGTTTGGCGGCGGATGGATCGCCCGTCCAGGGGAAGAATGAATCATGAATCCCCTTCGGCCCGAGGATTTTTTCTCCTGGCCCGATTACGAAGCCGTTCGCAAAGTCACGCGACTTCGGCTTCTGGATTACATTAAAACCCAGCGCACCATCCGCTTCCCATCAGGGGTTGAGCTGATTTTTGACAATCGCCAAACCCTTTGGTTTCGTATGCAGGAAATCATTTGGATGGGGCGGCTATTTCCACAAAAGGACACGCTCAACGAGCTTGAGGCCATCAATCGCATGAATTGCGGTTTGGGGGAAGTGGAGGCCCATCTTTCCCCGCTGGACCGGGCCAGCCTGCCGCCCGAGCCCGACCCATGGCCGGATGAATTGACTATGGAAATCGCCTCACGGCCCGCGGTTGTACTCAAGCCGGATCTGCTGAAAGGAAATTATCTGACCTCGGCCTGGGATCGGGGCATCCGTTTCCGCTGGTCCTTCTCCGATTCGGAGCGCGCACTGTTTTCGCAATTTATGCTGGGTGTGGCATTCAGAATCAACATTCAGGGACTCAGGGAGACCAGCGAGCCCCTTCCCCTGAAGGTTCGAAGAAGCCTCCTGGCGGACTGGGAAACCACCGATTTATCAAGCCAGGGCGGACCGGGATGAGTGGCTCCACACCGCGAAACGAACGCCCGGAAACCCTTTTTGGAGCCGAAGAGGAACTTTTTGGCACACCAAAAAGCCCGGTCAAACATGATGGGCTTTTCGCGGAGGTTGCCTTTGACCGATCCTTTGAACGGACGCTTGACGAACCTTTGACCTACATCGTGCCGGATGAACTCAGGGACCTGATAAAGGTGGGCCAAAGGGTTGGCGCGCCCCTGGGGCGGACCCGCGAAGAGACCGGATTTGTTGTTGGCCTGAGGGATGAAGTTCCGGAAAGGGAATACCGCAAGATCCTGCGGATCCTTGATCCGGAGCCCCTTATCGACGACCATCTCCTGCGTCTGACCGGCTGGATGTCGGAATATTACCTATGCTCCTGGGGTCAGGTTTTAGCCTCGGTGATTCCCGCGGGAGCGGCAAGCACCGCCACGCCAAAAGGGTCGACCGTTTATGAAGCGGCGGAAACCCTTTTTGGGGAAGGTGTCAAGCTGACACCCGCCCAAATCAAGGTGCGCGATGTCCTCAAACAGGCAAAATCGCCTTTGCCTTTGAAGGAGATTCTGGCGTTGGCTTTGGTTGGAAGCGGGCCGGTCGACACGCTCGTGAAAAGGGGACTGGTTGTCAAGCGGCAAGAAAAAGGCAATCCGCCCCAGATGGAGTCTCCGGATTCGCAGCCCCCGACCCTTATGGAGGACCAACAGGCCGCCTGGGGGGAAATCCGCACAATCCTTGAACAAGGCGGGTTCAAACCGGTTTTGCTACGGGGCGTGACGGGTAGCGGAAAAACCGAGGTCTACCTCCAGGCTATCCAGGAAGTTTTGTCGAGGGGGCTCCAGGCACTTGTGCTTGTTCCCGAAATCAGTCTTACCCCGCAAACGGTGGCCCGTTTCCAGGGGCGATGCGGAGAGACCGCCGTCCTTCATAGCAACCTTTCGCCGGCCGAGCGGGGTCGCTACTGGAGAAGGGTCGCGTCGGGCGAAGCCGGGGTCGCGGTGGGCGCCCGAAGCGCCATTTTCGCGCCGGCAAGAAAACTGGGCCTGATCATTGTGGACGAGGAACACGAGAGCTCCTTCAAACAGGAAAACACACCGAGATACAATGCCAGGGATGTGGCGGTCATGCGGGCGAGAATGTTGGGAATCCCGGTGATCCTTGGTTCCGCGACCCCCTCCCTGGAAACATGGAACAACGCCAAAAAAGGACACTACAAGCTGCTGGAACTACCCAGGCGGGTGATGAACCTCCCCATGCCCAAGGTAGATCTTATTGATCTTCGTTATCAGCCGACCCCCAAAGGGGAACCGCGTGCGCTTTCGGACCCCATGGTCCACTCCATCCACGAGGCGCTCAAGGGGGGTGGCCAGGTGCTTTTGCTCCTCAATCGCAGGGGCTGGGCCCCCCAGGTCCTTTGCCCCAAATGCGGCAAGGTGATTCACTGCAATTTTTGCGATGTCCCCATGACCTATCATCGTGGGGAAAACCGGCTTCGTTGCCACCACTGCGCTTTCAGCCAGGGGTATGAAATCAAATGCGCCCAATGCTCCACAGACACCATGATTTTCCGTGGAATCGGAACGGAAAGACTGGTCGAGGAGCTGGGCCTGAAATTTCCCGGCCGGGTTGTCCGGAGGATGGACAGCGACACGGTGAGGAAACCCGGAAGCCACCAGATGATCCAGGACGCCTTCAGACAGGGCCTGATCGACATTCTTGTGGGAACGCAAATGATCGCGAAGGGACTGGATTTCCCCAATGTGCAATTGGTTGGGGTGATTCACGCGGACATTGGTTTGCAGCAGCCTGATTTCCGGGCCTCCGAGAGGACATTTCAACTGTTGGCGCAGGTCGCGGGCCGCGCGGGTCGCAAGGAAAAAAATGGCCGGGTCCTTGTCCAAACCTATCAACCCGACCACCCCTCGATCGTTTTGGCCTCAAAACATGATTTTTTGGGATTCGCCGAATACGAGCTCGAACATAGACGACTTTTGGGATATCCCCCCTATCAAAGAATGGCCCGGGTCATCATCAGGGGTTTGGTGGATCAGGAAGCGGTCGATTTCGCGGACCAGATTGGCCGAATGGCGCGAAACGCCCACGCCCAGGAATCCCAAACGGACAAATCCGCATTCCGGGTGCTTGGCCCGGCCCCCGCGCCGGTCCCACGAATCGAAAACCACTTCAGGCACCACCTTCAGTTCCAATCCGATTCGCCCGCCCTGCTCCACCGCATTCTCCGACGCCTCGGACTGGTGAAACCTCCGACAGCCAGACTCGAAATGGCGATCGATATTGACCCGCAAACCATTCTCTAAGGGCGAAAGGACCTTCCATGCCCCCAGGGAAATCCCCCACTCGGGGTGGTTTGAAAACAGAAAAGGGGGAACCAGACCCTTTCAGGCCCACGCCCTTCCAGGCGGAAGTTTTCCTTCGGATCACACCGGGGGGAACGACGCTGATCACCGCGCCAACGGGATCCGGAAAGACAGAAGCCGCTTTCATTCCGGCGCTCCATCGTTTTTTGGCCTCCCAAACCAGGAGCGATCCCAAGGGGAGCCCTCCCGGGGTTCGAATCCTCCTGGTCTGCCCGCTGAAAGCACTGGTGGAGGATCTTGCCGCACGATTGGAAAGGATTCTTGGGGAACACCTCAGGAGCGAACACCCCTCTTTGGAATTCCCCCAACCGGGGGTCACCCCACTCACAGGCGACACTCCGGGCAAAAAGCGACAACTATTTCGAAAATATCCCACCCCGATTCTGGTTACCACACCGGAAAGCCTTGCAAGGCTTCTTGCCCACCCGGACAGGAAATACTTTTTGCAAACCATCCAGACAATCATTGTGGATGAGTGGCATGCGTTGGCGGCCAACAAAAGGGGGGCGGATCTTTCGCTTTCGCTTGCCCGACTTAGCGCCCTTTGTCCCATGGCCCCAAAACGGATCGGTCTATCGGCGACCATCGCCGACCCCCGGTTCCTGGCCAGCCAACTGGCGGAAATTCCCGGCGACATCCAGGTTCTCGCTTCAAGGGATCGAAAAAATCCTGATATTGAAATCCACTCCATTCCACCGACAGGTGATTGGATGGGCCATGTTGTCCAATTCCTGAAGGATTTGTGCCCCTCCCAAACGGAAAAAAGAAATCCGATACTGGTTTTCGTGCAAACCCGCTCACTGGCGGAACGACTTTCCCACAAATTTTTGCAGACCGCGCCAAACCTTCAGGTGGTGCCACACCATGGATCCCTTTCGGAATCCCTGAGGCGATCCGCTTTGGCAAAAATCCTTTCGGGTTCGCCCGACATGATTCTTTCGACCTCCTCCCTCGAATTGGGGATGAATATCGGATCGGTGCGGACCGTCGTTCTATTGGATCCCCCCGGCGAGGTGATGCGATTGATCCAAAGGATCGGGCGATCGGGACGGGGCCCCAACCAAACGCCCAAGGGTATCCTTCTGATTCGCCACCCAAACGACCTTTTGGAGGCGGGTCTTTCCGCCGCTTTGGGTATGGAACATTGGCTTGAACCGGGCGGAACCGTCTTCCCCCATCCCCCCACGGACATACTTTGCCAACATTTGCTTGGGGAGGCGGTCGCGGGCCCCTTTTCAAGGCGGGACGCATTAAAATGGCTGTCCCTATCCCCTTATTTCCCATCCCCCAAAGAAGTTTATTTCCAAAACGCGATGGATTTTCTGGTGGGGGGAAACGCGGAGGGACCGGGGTTGATTCCCCCAAGGCTAAAGCCCGTCGGGGATGGCTATCAAATTGTTTCCGGCAGGGTGACACGCATGGTTCTCCAGTCGATGGGAACCATCCTGACCGACCCGCTGATCCCCGTCGAACAGGAATCCCCCAACAAAACGCCACCCCCCCAAGGGGAAAAAGGTGCCGAAAAGCAACAGTTCCATTCCTGCATCGGGTATGTTGATGAAACCTGCGCGGACACGATCAAACCCGGGGACCGATTTTTGTTGGCGGGAAAAGTTTGGGAGCGATCGGGAGGGGATTTTCGACGAATCATCGTAAAACCCCACGAGGGTTATCCACGAAATCTGTCCTGGCGGGGAAACCGTCCCCCCAAATCCGGCCCGCTTTGCGCTCACCTTTTTTCATTCCGGGCTTTGGCCAGGGAAAAGCTTTTGACCGGTGTCGATTCCCTGGTGGATTGGCTTTGCGGGGAGATGCCATTGGCCCCGTCCGACGCCCGAAAGATCGCGGATTGGCTCGAACAACAGGAACGAAAAAGCGAAATCCCAGATTCCACCTGTGTCCTGGTGGAATCGGTGTCCACAAACGATGGGCAATCCCGCGATTACGATATCCATTTGCCTTTTCCGGTTTCCCTTTGTTCCAAATTGGGTCAACTTCTCCTTTTCCGAATCGGAAACAATCGGCTTGAACAACCGCTTACAGGAATCTCGATTGCCGCCGAAAATCTTGGTTTGCGCATTCTCGATCCGGAAAATTCCATTCAAAAAGCCGTCACAAAATCAGGCCTGAGCCCCATTCAATGTTTGCAACAATTCTTTGGCGATTCCGGTTGGCTGCAGGATCTTCGATCCGCCCTTTTGGGAACGGATCTTCACCGGCGCAAGTTCCAGGAATCCGCGCATTTGTCGCTAATGGTCCCTGCCCCGGCTCCGAACCCCTCGCGCCGAACCCGCGTGGGCGGTCGGGATTGGCCTGCCAGGAGACTTTTCGACCGGGTCGTTTCGATGGATCCCCCCCTTCTTCCCATGATCCAAGCCACCAATGAATGCCTTGCCATGACGGAAATTCAGACTCTGACAACCTGGTTTTCCAATCAGGGAAATCTGATTTGGAAATGCCGCGAGCTGGGCTCCACTTCGCCTTTTGCCAAATCCTGGAATCTCCCATCAACCCAATCAGGCGACGAAAGGGACGAGGATTTGACACTTGCCCGGCTTTTGGAGGCGCTCGGCGATGCCTGAAATATCCCAAACAGCGGGCGAACAAATCTGGAAAGATTGGGTTCTGGTGCCGGAAAGGTTTTTGATCCATCTTCCCGACCATACCGCTTTGGTTTCGGATCTGCATTTGGGATATGGGCAAGCGAGGAATGAACGGGGGGATTCGGTACCCGAAATTCCCCTGGAAGAGGAATTGGCCCCGTTATGGAGCGCGATGAACCGCCACGGCGTTCGAAAAATCGCCTGCGCAGGGGACCTGTTTGAAAGGGGGGGAAATCCCGACCTGGAAAATCAGGTCCTTGGGCTAAGCGCGGACAAAGGCTTTGAATGGGTGGCTATCGCCACCGGCAACCACGACCGCAAAGGGGAAAGACGACAAACCAGGCTTCCCTGGCACGATTTCGGATTTGATTTGGGAGGATGGTGGATAATCCACGGAGACCGACCGCTGCCCAAAGACAAAAAGTTGATTTTAGGACACAGACATCCGGTTGTTTCATTGCCCGGTGGAAACCGTCATCCCTGCTTTTTGTTAAGCGAAAACCGGGTCATTCTTCCCGCTTATTCCAGGGAGGTTGCCGGAGTCTCGATTCTCAAGGAGTTTTCGGGGCCGGATTGGGAATGTGTCGCGATTGGCTCGAAGGGGTGTGTGCCGCTGGGAACCATGGATCAGGTGAAAAAATTGGCGTTTTCCCAAACGAAACAAAAGCGGGACCGAAAAACCGGTCCCGCTTAGGCAATCTTTTTGAAGATCAGACAATCTTACCAGAAACGAACCTTCCACCAGTTGTGCTTGTTGGCGGTCTTGCTGAACCACCAATAACCATCATCCCATTCCAGCTTCACCGAACGCCATCCCGGGGGGACCTTGGGGAAGGGATAGTAGGGCCCGATGTAAGGGAAAGCCTCATAGGGATAGGCGGTTGGGTACGCCACCCGGCTGAAGTTGTTGTAGGGGGCATAAGTTGGCCAGGCGTAGGGAGGAAGCGGAGGGGGCATCATCCCCGCGCCGTATCCTTGCATGGTCGGAGCAATTGGAATTGGCTCCGCCAACTTTTGGTCAGTGCTGGGCATGGCGGCAATCGCCGGGCGTCCAGGAACCGCTTGTGCGGGAGCGCCAGTTGACGGTGCATCCGGAAATACCGGGATGGTCACGGGGTCATTGGCATGGGAAACAGCCGAAACCAATCCGGCGGCAAACAAACAAGCTAAAGCGCGCAGTCGAAGCATGAACCATCCTCCTGATGGTAAGGAAACTTCGTTCACGCTCAAACATTGCCCACGAAACCGGAGATGCAAATTTTCCCCAAACAAAAAATCCAACCAAAATTCCCGGGCCACGGGATAATCATTGTTTCCCCCAAAATCCACAAACCTTGCCAGAAGCCGATTCACCTCCGGGAACTTCGGGAAAGGCTGAATAACCAAGTTGGAGTGGAGGTTGACAATCGGTTTTCCGGGGCTAAGATCTCATCATCGCACTCGTAGCTCAACTGGATAGAGCATCGGTCTACGGAACCGAAGGTTACAGGTTCGACTCCTGTCGGGTGCATTTGTTTTGTTTGTTTTGTCGCTTTTCAATTATAGTTGTTTATTGTTGTTTTCGTTGTGCCTTCGGGCGAGGTTTTCCCGAACACCCTATTTATTGTTTCACAGGGCGCTTTGCGAATCCCCCAGACTGGTCAAATTTCCCATTTTGTCGCAAAATCTCCCTGTTTTTCGTCCTGAAGATTGGCTGGAAACCTCAAAAAGTGGCCTCGAAAAGAACGAACCGCCTATCTGTTCCCAACATGCAAAATAGCAAAATTGGCAATCCTTTTGGGTCGGCAATTCGTCGGGAGGGATATCCCGCTTCCGGGGTGGGTTTCCTTTGCTGAAAGCTTCATCATGGACGCCCCAAATGGACGCCCCAAATGCCTTTACAATTTACCAATTTCAACAGTTATTTAACAAAACTTTTATATCTGTCTCTTATACACATCTCCGAGCCCACGAGACCAGAGAGG
>CAWUOD010000042.1:0-11769 GCA_963923115.1 uncultured Singulisphaera sp. | reverse complement strand
GCTATACCCCGGTTGGTCTTTTCAACCACACAGCCGCAATCTATCAAATGCTAACTGGCTACACAGCTGACAAGGTTAGCCCCTCGGGCCAACTGGAACCGCCAAGCCCCAAGGACTTCCCCAATGTGGGGTCCCAGATTGCCCGGCTCAAGCCCCCCACCAAACCCATGCTCCCCTTTGTCATGCTCCCCCGTCCCATCCAGGAGAGTGGAGTCGTGGGCAAAGGCGCAAACGCCGGCTTCCTGGGTCGTGCTTATGACCCCTATCTCCTTTACCCCGCCGGCGACGATATGGACATGTCCAAAATGGACCGGATCCAGGTCGAAGACCTCCAGCTTCGGGCAGAAATCAATCCCGCCCGTCTGGAACGCCGCGCCAAACTGCGTGATGTGGTCAACGAGGGGCTCCCCGCTCTCGAAGATGCCACCGCCAAAATGAGTCTGGATGAGTACTATGGCAAAGCCCTTAGCCTTATCATCAGCGGAAACGCCCGCAAGGCGTTTGATTTGACCAAGGAATCCGTCCAAACGCGGGACCGCTACGGCCGCAACACCTTTGGACAAAGCCTTCTTTTGGCCCGTCGCCTGGTTGAGGCGGGCACGCGCTTTGTCGAAGTCAACTGGCCCAAGGTCGCCAATTCCGACAACCACTCGTGGGATGTCCACACGGGTCTCTCCCAACGGATGAAAACCCAGTCGGCTCCCATGCTCGATACCGGCCTTTCGGCGCTCATCGAGGATCTGGACCAACGGGGCCTGCTCAAGGACACCATGGTTGTCGCCATCGGCGAATTCGGCCGCAGCCCGCAACGAGGGGTGAGCACTTCGGGCAACGACAACTCCGATGATGGACGCGACCACTGGCCCTATTGCTACACCGGTATTGTCGCTGGCGCGGGCACCAAGCGCGGAATGGTTTACGGCAAATCCGACAAGACAGCTTCCGCCCCGGCGGACAACCCCGTCCACCCCCGTGAGCTACTCGCCACCATCTACCACAGCATTGGAATCAATCCGGCCACCGTGGTTTACAACCACCTCAACCAGCCCCGTGAACTTGTTCAGGGTGAGGCCGTTAGCGCGATTCTCTCCTAATGACTTTTCCTTTTCCAACACTCACAGCCGGGAGCGACCTTGATGGCCGTTGACCGGCTGAATCTTTTGGTGGACCAATACGGCTTCACCTTTCCCGAAGACCTGGCCCAATCATTTGATGTGCTCAAGCGATTGAAACCGCTGGAGCCCCTCAAGTGTCTGACCGACACCCTTGATATCCACCTTGTGGGACCTTTTGAAGTGCTGGCTGGGCGTTTTGACAAAACACCACCCAGGGACGAAATGCTCCTTCATTGGCGCTTCCGAACCGATCCCCCCGAGCTTTTCACAATTGCCGTGAGGGGCGAAGACGAAATGCACTGGGGTTATTGGCTCAAAAACCCGTCCAATGGAACAAATCCGGACTGCCTTATCGCGGGCTGTTCCCCCCATTTCCGGATGTTTCCCCAATCGGTGGACAAAACCTTCCTGGGTGTGGTTCGGCTCCTTTTGGAAATGGATTTTGCCCGGCTCAACGAACTGGAATCCCTTGGGGTCATGATGGATCCCGAAAGGGAGCAAGTGGCAAAACTCAATCGCCTCAGGGATCAAATCGGGCGGTTTGCGGGGAAGCACCCCTCCTGGACCAGCCCCCAAACAGGCGAGGAATGGTTCCTTGGGCATTCTCCCAAACTCCGCCCGTTGCGCAGGCGGGTGGCCAATCCCCCCACCACCTTCACGGAAGCGTTGTCCCGAATCGACCAGCACCTGATCGCCAAAGAAACAAACATGGCGCTTCGCATGGTTCAATTTCTTTGGCCAAAACTGACCCCCAGGCGAGAGGAGGAACTCTGGCCTCGCCTGGAGGAACTCTATCAACAATCCAACCAACCGATCCTCGCCGAATTATGCCAATTGGCCATCCGCCATTCCCAAAGGGAATGGGTCGATATCGCCGAAATGGAGTTATAATTCGGTTGGACTTCAAGAGAAAAGGCCATGGGCAATCGCAGACATCCCCTGTCCGCCACATTCAACCGTCGCGAAGTGCTACGAGCGGGAACCCTCCCTCTATTTGGCCTGGGCATGAATCAGCTATGGGCCCAACCTTCCTCCCAACGAACCGGAAAAGCAAAAGCCTGCATTGTCCTGTTCATGTGGGGCGGACCGGCCCAACAGGACACTTGGGACCCCAAACCCGAAGCTCCTGCCCAATACCGGGGGGAATTCAAGACCATTTCCACCGCCCTTCCCGGGGTGCGTGTTTGTGAACACCTTCCGATGATGGCCAAACGCCTTGACCAGGTGGCCCTCATCCGGTCCATGACCCATCCCGATGTCAATCACACCACCGCGACACACTACCTCCTCGCGGGCAGGGCCATGGCCCGCCAGGAACAACCACTCGAGGATGATTTTCCATCCTACGGATCGGTTTTGGCCCAAAAGGGTTATGGAAAAGGACCGCTTCCCCCCTCCATCAACCTGATGCCCGTATCAGCCGACAACGCCCCCCGATTTGTCGAATCCAGCCACGGCCAGGGGGCGGGATGGCTGGGCCCGGTCTGGAGCCCCCAGCGAATCATCGCCAACCCCTCCCAACCCAATTACCGGGTGGGCGAATTTGTGCTCCATGGAGACCTCGATCTGACCAGGGTGGGATCGCGAAAAACCCTTCTGAAGGACATGGACTCCATTCGGGCGAATTTTGACAAGTCGGAGGCGATGCGCGCCGCCTCGGGCAACGCCGCAAGAGCCTTCGACCTGCTTGCAAACCCCAAGGCGGCCGAGGCGTTTGACCTAAGCAGGGAACCCGAATCCATTCGCGAGCGCTATGGTCGCCACACCCACGGCCAAACGGTCCTTCAGGCCCGCCGCCTTGTCGAAGCCGGGGTCCCATTGGTGACGGTCTTTTGGCCCAATGATGGGATCACCAATGTCAGCGTCTATTGGGACACGCACAACCGCAACTTTGTCGACCTGAAAACAAGACTTTGCCCCCCGGCGGACCAGGCCTTCAGCGCCCTGATCGACGACCTCAAGGAACGGGGCATGTATGATGAAACCCTGATCGTTTGGACTGGGGAAATGGGGCGCACTCCCAAGGTGGGTCAATCCGTCCCCGGTGGCGCGGGCGCAGGCCGCGACGGACGCGATCACTGGGGCAAGGTTTTCTCTGCCGTCCTGGCCGGCGGCGGAATCAAAAAAGGGATCGTACACGGATCTTCCGACCGCTATGCGGCGGAACCGAGCACCAACCCGGTCCGCCCCTCCGATTTGGCCGCCACCATTTATCACTGCATGGGTCTTGGAAATTCCCCATTAATCACAGATAAAATTGGCCGTGAAATCCCCCTCACCGAAGGGGAGATCCTGCACAGTCTGTTGTCGTGATTTTTGCGTTTTTCAGGCAAAAAGCAACAATCCCTGAATAATGGGGATGCTTCCATACTCAAATCATTTTCAACAGTACAACCAATTTATCATACCATACGATCGATGGATTAATAAACACGAAGCCGTGTAACAGGTTTTGTGCTTCCGAACGAACCTGATGTCATCAAATACAAAATCATGCCTTGGCTGGTTGCCACCCTTTGGCCAGGCCCACAACATCCGTGACCGAGTTTTTACCAAGCGACCGGATTGCCTCGGGAAGGCCATCGATAATTCTCAGCACCGCTGTCGGATCGAAAAAATTGACGGTTCCCAGTTGAACCGCGGAAGCCCCAGCGACAAGGTATTCCATCACATCGTCAAGGGTGGTGATGCCGCCTATCCCGATGATGGGCACGGAAACGGCCCTTGCCACTTGCCATACACAGCGAAGCGCCAACGGCTTGATTGCGGGACCCGAAAGCCCACCCGTCGCATTGCCGAGAATTGGTTTGTGACGCCGCCAATCTATGGCGATGCCCAGAAATGTGTTGACCAGACAAACCGCATCCGCGCCCCCTTCGGCGGCGGCGGAGGCAATATCCACAATGCTTGTCACATTGGGTGAAAGTTTGGCAACCAGTGGGACATCCCCGGCCTCGGCCCGACACGCCGCAACGACCCGCTTGCATGAGACAGGATCGGTGGCGAAGTCGATTCCGCCCGAAACATTGGGACAGCTCATATTCAGTTCAATCGCGGCGATCCCTGGGGTTTTGGCCGCCTTTTTGACCATTTCGGGGAATTCCCGGTCGGTTTTCCCGGCAAGGTTGACAAACACGGGACACCCCAGGCCAGAGAGATAGGGCCAATGGTGATCCAGAAAGTAGTCGAGGCCATCGTTGTCCAATCCGATGGCGTTGAGAAGACCCGACGAGGTCTCGTAGGTCCGGGGTGGAGGGTTTCCTGCTCTTGGCGAAGCTGTCACCGTCTTGGGTAAAATCCCCCCAAGCCGGGTAAAATCGACCAACCCTTCCATTTCCCGTGCGTAACCGAAGGTTCCCGATGCCACAAGGATGGGGTTGGGCAAGGTGAGCCTACCCAACTTGACGCCCAACTTGACTGGTGCTGGAGTGGATATTTCAGGCTGACTGGCCATCAGGACACCTCGGGTTCCTCGAGGTAGGTGTAGCCATCGATGGCGTCCTCATAAAATTTGAGGAATTGCCGCGATTCGGCGATGGTGATCTTGCCCGAGCGAACCGCCTTTTCCAGGTCGCGGCGAAGACGGTCCATAAGGATTTCCGAGGAGTATTGGACATAAGCCAATACCTCCCGAACTGTGTCCCCCTTGATCAGTTCATCAATGATGACCTCGCCGTTTTCATCCTGGTGGATGTGGACGGCATTGGTGTCGCCAAAAAGATTGTGAAGATCGCCCAAAATTTCCTGGTATGCGCCCAAGAGGAACGCGCCCAGATAATAGGGCGTTCCGTCAAAGGGGTGTAGCTGCAGGGTATTTCTTACATCACGAAGATCGATAAACTGGTCGATCTTTCCGTCCGAGTCACAAGTGATGTCACCCAGAACCGCCTTGCGGGTAGGAACCTCAAGAAGTCGATGAATCGGCATCACCGGGAAAAGCTGTTTGATCGCCCAGGAGTCCGGCATCGACTGAAACACGGAGAAGTTGCAAAAATACGTATCCGAAAGATTGGCTTCAAGCCCTTGCAGCTCCTCCGGGCAATAGTCGAGTTCACGAACCATCCGGAGGATTTTTGTGCTCACCGCCCAGAAAAGCTGTTCGGCAAGGGCCCGTGTTTTCAGCGAAACGGATCCGAGATTGAACATATTGACCAGGTCATCAACATGCTGGACCGAGTCGTGATAGCACTCAAGCAGGTTCTTTTTCTTCAGGTCGTGAAACACCGCGAAAAGGTCATGAAGTTGCTGGGGGGCATCCTCGGGGATGGACGCCGGAGGCTCGAACCGGTCAAAATTGCTCACGCCCAGCACATCAAAAATCAAAAGGGAATGATAAGCCACCACTGCCCGGCCCGATTCGGACACGATGGTCGGATGCGCGACACCCGCCTCATCGCAGACGGTCTTGATCCGGGCAACCACATCGTTGGCGTATTCCTGGAGGGAATAGTTGGTGGACGATTCGAAATCGGTCTGGGAACCATCATAATCAATTCCCAGGCCACCTCCCACATCCAGAAATTTGAGGCCAGCGCCCGCGGTGCTCAATTCGCAATAGACCCGGGCCGCCTCTGTGAGGGCATTCTTGATGCTCCGGATATTGGTGATCTGGGAGCCAAGGTGAAAGTGAACCAATTGCAGGCAATCTTCCATCCCGTGGGATTTGAGAAGCTCAAGCGCCTCGCACACCTCGGCCAGTGTAAGACCAAACTTCGAACGATAACCCGCCGAGGAGCGCCAGCGCCCGGCGCCTTTGGCGGCCAATTTGACCCGGATCCCGATGGAGGGGCGAACACCCTGCTCCTTGGCGTGCCGAAGGATCAGATCGAGCTCGGTGAACTTTTCCACGACCGGAATAATCTGCTTGCCCAGCTTGCGGGCCATCATCGTCATCCGGATGAATTCATCATCCTTGAAGCCGTTGCAAATGATCGGGGTGTCGTTATCATTGGCCAGCGACAAAACCGCCAAAAGCTCCGGCTTGGATCCAGCTTCAAGACCAAATCCAAAGGGACGGCCAAAATCGAGGATTTCCTCAACGACCTGCCGTTGCTGGTTGACCTTGATGGGGTAAACACAAAGGTAGTTTCCAGCATATTCCGAGTCCACAATGGCCCGGCGAAATGCCTCGTGCAGCTCCCCCACCCGGTGGCGAAGGATATCCGTGAAACGAAGAAGAATGGGAAGCTGGATACCGCGGGCCTGAAGTTGCTCGATCAGCACCTTGAGATCGATCGCGGCATCAGGATTTTTGGATGGCATGACGGTGACATGCCCCAGGCTATTGATGCCAAAGTAACCGTTACCCCAATTGTGAACGCCGTAAGTCTCAGAGGCTTCAGACATTTTCCATGTTTGCTTTTTAAGTTCAGGTTCAGCACTTTTGACCATTCGCCTACACCCCTGGGGTATTTCCATCCAAATGAAGAAAGATTAGCATCGAGATCCCGATGCCCGCAATCAAGTCCAAACCGTGGAAAACAAAATCAAATGGTAAGATCCAGACCGCTTTGGTGCGACTTCAGGTACGCCTCCACATCTTCCTTGGTGGTGGCAAATTTGGGCTTGGTGGCCTCATTAAGGGACACAAAACGGTTTTTCTCCTGGTCATAAGCGACAACAGTGCCCGTTTCAAAGTGGTAAACCCACCCGTGAAGCCTCAATTCGCCTTTGCTGATCGCCTCCCGAACAAAATCGTACGATTTGGCATTTTCCAGCTGGTGAAGCACATTTTGCTCAATGGCAACCTGGAGAGCTTCATCCGGGGTCATCCCCTCGGTTTGCTTCCGAACCCTCTCCAAAATGGGCACCGAAAACTGAAGCCACTTTTTCACCTCAGGCAGTCCGCCCAGGTGGTCCATGTTGAGAAGACCATGCACCGCACCGCACTTTGCATGGCCACAGATAATCACATCCCGCACTTTCAGTTGCTTGATGGCATATTCCAGCGTCGCCGCCTCCGCCGATGCATGACCGCATGAGCATGGGCTGACAATATTCCCCGCGTTGCGCATGATGAAAAGCTCCCCGGGCTGGGTCTGGGTGAGCATATCGGGACTAATGCGCGAATCAGAACAGGTGATAAAAAGCGCCATGGGCCTCTGACCGGCCCCCAGATTCTTGAACAATTGCTCCCGGGTTCCATGGACATTCTTCTGGAAGTCGAAAACACCCTTGATAATCCGGGTCATGGCAATCCTTCTGTCGGGTCAAAAAGTGGACGGACTTTTTCAATCTGGCGCGGGACCGGATCGCCTGAGCGGCAAACAAATCCCAAAGCCGCATATCGGGACATTATTGTCGGCTAACTTCGGGTTTCCAAACCCCAAATTCCTTATTTATCCTAGTATTTCCTGATCGAGTTATCCATTCCTGTTTGGACTTTGCCATGTCGGATTTTGCCGGGTGCCCAAGCATTAGTGAACTTGCCCGGATCAGGCAGGATTCCACCCTACCAGCCTCCGAGCGGGAAGCCTTGCAAAAGCACTTGGCAGGGTGCAAAAATTGCAAAAAAAACCTGCGCGACATGTTGGCCAAACAGGTGAGGCAGGAAAACGAGGGGCAACCTCCCGCCTCCACCAAACCCGAACCCAAAATCCTGCCTCCGGATAACCAGCCAATCGAGGCCAGGGAACCCCAATCCCAACCGGTGAAAAGCAATCCGGATCCGGTTGACCCAAACAATCCGCACCCCTTCATGGATCCCCCGGAGGCCGAAGGGGAAATAGGCTGGATATCCAACTATCGTGTTTTCCGGGTCGTTGGATCCGGAGGGATGGGGGTTGTCTTCGAGGCGGAAGACAAGGACCTGCGCAGGCGCGTCGCCCTGAAGGTTCTCCGATCGGATTTGGGCGATGATTCCTATCGCCAAAGATTCCTTCAGGAGGCCCGCCTGGCGGCACAACTCCAAAGCGAACATATCGTCACAATTTATCGTGTGGGCGAGTGGACCGGTCCGGACGCCCAAACTGTACCGTTTTTGGCCATGGAATTTCTCCATGGGGAAAGCCTTGAGGCAAGACTCGCGCGCGACACCTTCCTGACGCCCCGGGAGGCCCTCCGGTACATCCGCCAGGTGGCGGAGGGTCTTTGGGACGCGCACCAAAAAAACCTGATCCACCGGGACATCAAGCCGGCCAATATATGGCTCGAAGTCAACACCAACACGGGAGAATTTCGCCGTGTGAAAATCCTGGATTTCGGGTTGGCCAAACCCGTCAACGAGGAATCCTCGCTCACCCATCATGGAATGGTCGTCGGAACGCCCAGCTACATGGCGCCCGAACAGATCTATGGCCTGCCTTGCGACCAGCGCACGGACCTGTACGGGTTGGGATGCCTCCTTTTCAAATGCCTTTGTGGAAAAACCCCCTTCCAGGGCGAAAACACGATGGCGGTACTGCGGGCCACCGTCGATGCCGAAAGCCCCGATCTCGCCGGCGTGGGCAAAACCCTGCCCAGGGACATCATCAAACTACTCGAGGACTTGCTCGCGAAAGATCCCGACAAGCGACTTCCCAACGCCCGCGAGGTCATCCTGCGCGTCAATCAGATACTGGGCGAGGAAAGCCCGCATGGTGACGCCTCCCCGGCCCAAAGGGGAATGAGCACCAAGGAATCCTCCTTTGAGCCGAATCGCCGAACGCTTCTCGCCAAGAAGCAAACCATCGCGATCATTTCGAGCGCCGCCGTGCTGGTTCTGGCGGCCGCTTTTCCCGTAATCAGACTTTTCGTCAGATTCACCAATCCGGCCGGGGCGGTGGCCATGGAGGATGTGAATGTTGGACTGCTTTTCTCCAAAACCGGACCATCCTCCATACGCGATAAACCTCTTATTGATATCTGCAAAGCCGCTTTCAAGGACCTCCTGCCCGACGGCACGCTCCTTGGAAACCGGATCGTGATTGTCGAAAAAGACGCGCAATCCAACCCGGAGGAATATGGCAAGGCAACCGCCAGACTCATGGAACAGGACAAAGCCGTGGCCATTTTTGGCTGCACCTCGCCCTCCTTCCGGAGACGGACCTCCGAAATCCTGAAAAACTACCACGGACTGCTTTTTTGCCCCACCCCAAGCGAGGGTATGGACGACACTCCGGGGGTGATACACATGGGGCCGATTCCCAACCAGATCATCGACACCCTTCTTGAATACACCATCAAATTCCCCGCCAAATCAGGAAATGAGCGAAAAATTTTCATCGTGGGCATGGACGAGATAGGCTCCCGCGCCTCCGCCCATTTCACCCGGATGGTCGTCGAAAAAAATTATGCCAACACACACACCCTTGTCGGCACCGAATTCATCCCGGGAGTCGAACCTTATGACCAGGCGGTAAAGGCGGCCGAGGCCATCGCCGCGGCATCCCCCGATTTGGTCATCACAACCATCGCGAATCCAGGCGCCCTCGCCAAACTGGTCACCGAGTTGCGCAAACGCGGGGTGACGAGCGACAAAATCCCCTCTTTCCACATTCTCCTCGACGAGGTCCTCCTCTCGAGAATTCACGCGGAAAATTCCGGCATCCTGCTGGGGGATTTCGCCGTCGCCAATTATTTCATGAGTTTGCGGAGCCGGGCAAACGACGAATTCCTCAATTCGGTCGTCGATGACCTTGGCAAAGGATTTCCCGTTACCGATGCCATGGTCAAGGCCCACACCTCCATTCGTCTTTGGATTCAGGCGGTGAAAAAAGCGGAGAGCTTCGACACCGATCTTGTCCAACACGCGCTACATGAAACCAATTGGGAGAGCCCCGCGGGCATCGCGACGGTCCTTGACAACAACCATTCCCAGTTCAGGGTGCGCGTTGCAAGGGTCAAGGAGTCCGGATTGGCGATTGTGGACGAATCCAAACCCGTTTCCCCGGATATTTTTCCCCACTTTGTCCCGCCAAACACCCGTTCCAGGGAGCAACAAATCACCGCCAAGGACAGGTGGCTTTCCATGTCCCGAATGATGCAAAGCGGTTTCCAGGAAAACAACCCTTATTCCGAATGGGAAAATCTGACCAACCCGCTTCCACTCAGGATCGCCCCAAAGCCCTGGTGGAACCAACTCAAATACCCCCGCCATAAACCCGGGACAAAGTCGGAGAATTTCTACATGATTATTTACAATCGCACCGCCTGGATGTCCCTTGCTCTGGGGTTCAAAGGGACCGTGTTGCCCGCCATTATCGGCCGGGTCGCGATCATCACAACCTTGAGCCTCATTCTCCACATCCTCAAAGAGGTCATGGGGGCCTCCTGGCCGAACATTTATCTCGATCCCATCGGGCACACCATCCTTGGCTCCACAATCGGCCTTTTGATCGTTTTTCGCACCAACTCCTCAAACGCCCGTTATTGGGAGGCTCGTTCCCATTGGGGAATGATGATCAATAGTTCCCGAAACCTCGCGCGCATGGGGCAGGCGCACGCGGGGGGCAAAGCCGAGGATTTGGCGAACCTGATCAGCGCCTATGTCCTGGCGGTCAAACAAACCCTGCGGAACGAAACTGATCTGGAGGAAGTCAGCCACCTGATCCCCGCCAAGCTCTTTGAACAGGCCTCCCGGGCGGGCAATCCTCCAACGATTATCTCCCGTGGCATTAGCGAATGGATTCAAAAGCGAATCGTCGAAGGCAAACTCGATGTTCGAATGGGAAACAAAATGGAAGAATTCCTGGGCAGAATGGTGGACAGCCAGGGTGGGTGCGAAAAAATCCTCAAGACCCCCCTTCCCTATGTCTATGCCACCCTGATCAAACAAATTCTCTTGGTGTATCTGTTCACCCTGCCCATGGTCCTTGTTGAAAAGATGGGACTTGCCGGACCAATCATCATCGCGGTGGTTTCCCTGGGAATGCTCGGCATTGAGGAGGCGGGCGTGGAAACCGAAGCCCCGTTCGGAACCGAACCCAACGACCTTCCCCTGGAACAACTTTGCCTGACCATCACCCGGGACACCCACCAGCTAACAGACGAACGCTAACCCCCCCCACAATCGAAATTCCCGTTCAAGGGCAAAATCCAAATAGCCTTGGGCGGGAAAGTGCCACTTTGCCCACCAATCCCATATCATTATACTATTTCATTAACACTATATTGCCTTTGCATATCCCGAGATTTCATCATGCTTTCGCCGCCTTCGGGGTAGTGCAAATGGGAAAAAGCCAAAAACGGATGGAAACTTTTGCTTTCAAAAGAAAAAAATCCCATCCAGAACCTCCACGGCACCACATCCAACCGTTTGAATCCCTACGGATAAATCTTTCCCAACCCTTTTTCCAAATCCCCTCTATTTCTCATTGAATTTGGGCAACCCAAGCAGAATAATTGAAGGATTACGCCTTTTCCAACATTCCCGGCACCCAGAACGAACCAAGCATTTGCCTTTCCCGTAAATGTGATGGCCAGGTTGTTGTCACCCTGATTGCTTAGAGGCCAGACCTTTTCCGATTTCCCTTTGACCAACCGGAATGAGCTGCACCAATGCGTTTTTTCAAACAACGGTCCAAAAACAAAACCATTTCCAACAACCAAAAATCCGTCGCCAAAGCAGGCAAGACCCATGCGCCAGGGATCGAATATCTCGAAGCAAGGGTGAACCCCACGGATGTGATTGCCTCATCGCTCCTTTTTCGGGGCGACCTGATCGCCGATGGCAACC
>CAWUOD010000041.1:0-11976 GCA_963923115.1 uncultured Singulisphaera sp. | reverse complement strand
AATGGTCTTTTGGCTTATGACCGAAAGCTGGTTAAGGTCGACCTGGAAATGGTCGCCAAAGCCAACAAGGGGAACTTCAAGGGGATCCCCGAGCCAGTGACCCTTTTGAAGGACGCCCGCAATGGCCCGCAGGATTGGCGTTATACGACCAAAAGGCCGACGGAAGGATGGATGAAAAAGGATTTTGACGATTCCTCATGGAGCAAGGGGCAATCGGGATTTGGCTCCAGGGGGACTCCGGGCGCCAGGATTGGAACCGAATGGACCAACAACGAAATCTGGTTGCGCAGGGAATTTCCCCTGCCCGCGGATCTTGGGGGGACATGGATCCTGACATGTCACCACGACGAGGATGTGGAGATATACATCAATGGGGTTTTGGCGGCCAAGGCAACAGGGTTCACAGGCGATTATGAGGAACTGGAGGTCTCCTCCGAGGCCGCCAAAACCCTACGGAATCATGGCAATGTGATCGCCGTCCAATGCAGGCAAACGCGGGGAGGCCAGTTTATTGATGTTGGGCTGATCGTGGTGCCCACGGGGGCCAATGCCCGGCCAGGGGAGCCAAAAATCCCCTCAAAGCCCTAGAAAAGACGCTGTCCAAAAGACAACGGGCGGTCCAGGCCCGTTGTCCGTATGCGGAGTGTCGGGTTTTAACCGACAAAGATCGGATATTTTGATAGAACGCCATAGGGATAATAGCTTTTTACCTTGGTGAAGGTGTTTCCCGCAAAAGTATATTCGACGACCGTGTTGGTCAGATAGTAATTTTTGTCGGTCCACCTGCCCGGTCCGGTCACGAGGTTCTGTGTTCCCGATCCGGAAGGGTCGATCGTCCCAACGGTCATGCCGTTGGTCGCCGAATAATAATTTGAAATCGAGCCCAGTCTCGTGCCCGTCAGGCTGAAAACAGACAATACAGGGCGAAAACCCGGAGACGAGGCGGTCGCCACAAGGATCTGGCTGTTTGTATCCCCCGAAATAATGTTCCCAACGGCAATATTCACACCGCCATTGAATCCCGGGTAGGCATTGAAAACCAATTCCATGTCGAGGATCTTGGTGACAGGGTTCAATTCAAAAACTTTCACGGTCGATGCGGTGGTCGCGGAACCAGTCACGATTTCCTCGTAACCATTGTTGTCAAGATCATTGCCCGCGACGGTAACCCCGCCAGTATAGTTGGGATTAAAGGCATAGAAACTGAGAAGGGGATTGGTGGAAAGGTCATAGAGTTTCACATTGGGCCCGCCGCCCGCTCCCGCTCCCACGACGATTTCATCGGGACCGGTGCCATCGTAATTGATCGCCGCGACATATACCCCTCCCGTGAAATTCACCGGAAAGACATATTTGCTGAACAGGGGCTTTTGGACATTGAGGGTGACGCCATCAATCGCAACCACCCGGGGTGGATAACCGGCGGCTGTCCCGAAAAGGTAATCCGCGACCCCATCGCCATTCACATCCCCGCAAGCACAGCGAAAACTTGTGACATTCGGACCAAAAGGCTGAATCCAGGCGCGTACGGTTTCGGTTTTGGAATCATAAATCACCGCCTTGGAGTCCCCCGCGCCGGGTGAGGCGACCAAAGGCATGGCCACCGCCGGAACGCTTCTGTCCTCAAGGGTTTCCAGGGAAGGGTGAATTTTTCGGGTTGGTTGCGAACGGTGTGGGGCAAGAAATATCATAACGAATCTTCCATGACGCAATTCTTTTGGTGATTTGAGTAGTATAGGTGGGAAATGCGGGCGCTACCATGGAAAATGAGTCGGGTCCAGTCCATGAAAACAGGCATCTGCCCGCGGGTAAACGGGCGATGCCTGGGAGGATTTTTTCAATTGGTAAGACCTGGCCGGAATGCGTGTGGCTCGCCTGGCGATTCGGCGGGAACTTTTATTGGGGCAACAGGCGGATTTGTCTGACATCGCCAACCGCGGCGCCGGGTTTTGAAAGCGCCTTGAGATCGAGTCGCTTTTTTCCGGGCCCATCCAATTTGATATTTCCCGCAACAAAGGGGCGAAATTCCTGGAATCCGCCTGTTTCGACAACCTTGTGGATGACTTTTTGATCGCCCACGGAGATCTCGAGCTCGGAACCGCCCGAACCGTTTCCACATCCCTGAAGGATTTCCACCTGATATTCCCCGGGCTTTTCCAGGGTGAATTCCCACCATGCCGCATCTTCTTTTACAACCCAGTAACCCAAAGTCTGCTTGTGGGGGAGTGGTTCGAATCGGAGCATTTTTCCAGTGACCTGGGCGGTTTTTCCATGCAGGGTGATGATCCCCCTGGGTCCGGGGGGATTTGGCATGTAATTGGGTGTCGGAGTCATTGTCTGAACATTGGCTTCCTTGCGCCATGCTTCGAGTCGGGCGGCCATCTCGGCCACTCTTTGGGCCTCATTGGGAGCAAGGTTGTTGTTTTCTCCGGGATCTCGCTCCAGATGAAAAAGTTCCTTTCTTCCGGTTTCATAGAACTCGATCAATTTCCATGGGCCTTCCCGCCATACGCCACCGGGACGGCCGCCCTGATTGGAGTAATGGGGATAGTGCCAGGCGAGTGTTCTTGAAGCCGTTTCGGTTGTGTCGCCCTTGGCCCTTTCCAGGAGGGAAACGCCATCGACCGCGAAGGGAACATTTTTCAATCCCGAGATTTGCGCCAGGGTGGGAGTCAGATCGGGCCCCCAGGCGGGTTGGGTATCCCGAATCCCCTTTTCCTTTTTGGGGAGAGAAATAATCAGTGGAACCCGGATTCCGCCTTCGTAGAGGTAGCCTTTCCCCTCACGGAACGGGCCATTGTATGTGGCCGGGGTGTTGGGGCCTTCCGTCGTGCAAAGTCCACCATTGTCCGAGGTAAAAACGATAACGGTGTTCTCGGAAATTCTTAATTGCTCAAGGGTTTCCATAAGCCGACCGATTCCATCATCGATCGAGGCGATCATGGCCGCATAAATCGGGTTGGATTGCCGTCCGGGGGATGGTGTGCCGGGGAATTTGGCAATCAAATCCTCCGGAGCTTGCAAGGGAGTGTGGGGGGCAAAGTGGGATAAATGGAGGAAAAAAGGCCGATTGTTATCTTTCTGCATATGCGATTTGATAAGCCTTCTGGATTCACTATTGAGACGATCGGTGAGGTATTCGCCTGGCATGGCTTTTTCCAGCCCGGGCATTGGCCCCCCGTTTCCGGATTGAAAAGGGGCGAAATGGCTTTTCGGGCTGCCCGATTGGTCGCCTGCGATGTTGATGTCAAAGCCATGGTCGGTTGGGGATGACCCTTTTCCGCCAAGGTGCCATTTTCCTACATGATAGGTGGCATATCCATTTTCCTTTAGAAGCCGCGGGAGTGTGGGGGTGCCTTTGGGAAGGGCTTGCTCATCATTGGGGCGTCGAAGGGGTTGTGTCGGCTTCGGCGCCTGGCCGGGAATCCAATCGGTCAAATGGAGCCTCGCCGGGTTTTGGCCGGTTAGGAGTCCCGCGCGGCTGGGCGAACAGACCGGGCAGGCCGAGTAGGCCTGTGTGAATACGGCGGAACGGGCCGCGAGCTTGTCCAGATTGGGTGTTTTGTGGAAAGTGCTTCCCGAGAAACCCAAATCCCGGGCCCCCAGATCATCTGCCACAACAAGGATGATGTTTGGCGGTTTTGTCCCTGTGGGCTGACCAAGAAGAAGGGCCGCCACCATTGTCGCCAGCATGATCGTTGCCTCCCCAAGAAAATGGGCGCCGTTCCGAAAGGGAAAAGCGCCCGAGCGAGTTTCAGCACATGGTCCGGTTGGACCCGGAACGACTAACCTTTTTTCTCTTTGGCCATTTCGGCGAGGAGTTCCTCGACCTTTTTCTCAAGGGCTTCACCCCGGAGATCCTTAGCCCGGATCACTCCCTTGTGATCGATGATGTACATCGTGGGGTAGTAGCGGATGTTCCAGTCCTTGAGGATCCCCTTGCGATCGGCGAACCAATGGGTCCAGGGCATTTTTTCTTTTTCCAGGAAGCCGGTAAGGGTTTCCTTTTTGTCGTCCCCGGAAATGGAAATCAACGCGAAAGGCTTATCCTTGAGCTTGGCGACCATTTCCCGCTCGTGGGGAATCATGGCGCGGCAGGGGCCACACCAGGTTGCCCAGATGTCCAGAACGACCACTTTGCCCTTGTAAGCGGAGAGTTTGTCCTCCTTGTCGCCGTCGATATTCAGGCAGGTGACTTCAGGAGCGGTCTTGCCGATAGAGAGGTTGCGGGTTTCAAAGAGGGCGGCTTTGGCGGCCGCACCGATGGTGCCCCTTGCGGTTTTGACATCCGCAAAATCTTTTTCCAGCTTTTCGTAAATCTCCTCGGCTTTCTTGTTGATCTCTTCGACTTTCTTTGGGCTGAGACCAGGCCGCATCGTGGAGCTTTTCAGGCTTTCCGCCAAAGCCATCCATGCCTGTCCGGCAACGGATTTATCCTTGGATTCCGAGGCGATCTTTTCGAGGGTCGCGGCGCCATTGGGGCCATTGCCAATCATGGGAAGAGCCTGGGCGATCCTGGGGCTTGATCCATGCTTGGTGACAATCAGTTCGACCGCTTCCTTGGCGACCTCAGGGCTGGAGGGTTGTGCCATAGACATGGCGAACATCAAGGAATCGAAGCTGCCAGGGTCCTTGGTGTCCAGTTTTTTTCCCAAAGCCAGAGCCTTGGTCGCGAATTCCCCGCGGGGGATTTTGTTGAGCTTTTCCTGGGTCTTTGGGATGAGGGCCTGGCGATCCTCGGGCTTGGCGGCGGAGTATTCCTTCATCGCCTCCTGTTGGAGTTTGCCAAACTCGTTGCGAATCGCATTGAGTTCTTTTTGGCCTTCCGTCAATTCAGCCTTGGCTTTGGTTTCGCCGCCGGGAGCGGTGATTTTTTTCGCTGGAACCGAATCGGGCTTTTTCTTTTGATCGCTGTCCTGGGCGATCAGGGGCAAGCCGAGCACAACCATCGCCAAACCGGTGAACCATCGACGCATTTGAAAACTCCTCAGGAGGAAAACAAGGAATTCAGTCGAACCCAATCCTTTTTGGAAAAATTAGGCAGCAGCGGCAATTATTTGCAGGAAGCCTTTGGCGTCCAGAGAGGCGCCACCCACCAGACCACCATCCACATCGGGTTGACCGAATAGAGTGGCGGCGTTGTCGGCCTTGACGCTTCCACCATACAGGATGACAAGTTTTTGGGACAGGTCGTGTCCATATTTTTCCGCGACCAAACCGCGGAGAAAAGCATGGGCCTCCTGGGCTTGCTCCGGGGTCGCGTTGACTCCGGTGCCGATTGCCCAGACGGGTTCGTAAGCGATAACCACTTTGGCGAGGTCCGATGCGCTGATGGTTTGCAGGGAACCCAAAAGCTGTGTCCGGAGGACATCCATTGTCTTGCCCGCTTTTCTCTCATCAAGAGTCTCGCCAACACAGATGATTGGTTCGAGGCCATTTTCGAGAGCCGTTTTGGCTTTTTTTGCGACCAATTCATCCGTTTCGCCGAAATATTGGCGGCGTTCGGAGTGGCCGAGAATAACCAAACCACAGCCGATATCCTTCAGCATCGAGGGGCTGTTTTCGCCGGTGAATGCGCCGGAAACGCTGAAATGGGCATTCTGGCCACCCAGCTCAACGCGCGAGCCCCTGATCGCTTCCGCGACGGCTTCAAGGTACATGGCTGGTGGACAAACCGCCACGCGGGCGCCCGTTGAGCCAACCCCTGCGGCGATGGCCTTGGCCAGTTCGACGCCTGTGGCGCGGTTGGTGTTCATCTTCCAATTTCCGGCAACAAATTTTTTACGCATGATGATCCATTCCTTTTGGGGTACAAACTTCAGCTGGTGTTTTGATTAACGAAACGACGCACCCATCACGGCCGCCAGCTTTTCCAGATCCCCGGTAAGCTTGGCAAACTGTGCTGGCAGAAGCGCCTGGGGGCCATCGGAGAGCGCCTTTTCGGGGCAAGAGTGAACCTCGATGTGAACCCCGTCCGCACCGGCCGCAATGGATGCGCGGGCCATTGGGGGAATCAGGTCGGGTCTGCCCGTCGCATGGCTTGGGTCGACGATCATAGGAAGATGGCTTTGGCCTTTCACATTGGGCACGGAAGCCAGATCGAGCATGTTCCGGGTTGACTCTTCGAAGCTGCGCACACCCCGCTCGCAAAGGACCACATTGGGATTTCCCTCGGAGAGGATATACTCGGCGGACATCAAAAGGTCCTTGACCGAAGCCGCCAGACCGCGCTTAAGCAAAACGGGTTTTCTGGTTTGGCCAACTTCCTTGAGAAGGTCGAAGTTTTGCATGTTTCGCGCTCCGATCTGGAGCATGTCGGTATGGCGAACCACGACCTCCACCTGTCTTGGGTCCATTACCTCGGTCACGACGGCCATGCCGTGGGCGTGGCCAATGTCCCGCAGGATTTTGAGACCAGGCTCACCCATTCCCTGGAAGGAGTAGGGGCTGGTGCGTGGTTTGAAAGCTCCGCCACGGAGGATGTTGGCTCCGGCGGCACGAACGGATTTGGCGATTTCGGCCAGGATTTCCTCGGATTCGATCGCGCAAGGGCCGGCAATCAGGGCCAAGTGGCCACCACCAATTTTCACCGGCGCGGTTCCGGGGGCGCCTTGGACCTCCACGATGGTGTCGGATTTCTTCATTTGGCGGCTTGCCAGCTTGAAGGGTTTGAGAATCGGGAGGACTTGTTCGACTCCCGGGATCGCAGCCAAAGGTTGGGCCTGCAGTCGTGTTTCATCTCCGATCACACCGATGATGGATCTCTGCTCGCCCTGGGAAAGATGGGGGGTAAGGCCTAGTTCCCGGATTCGCACGCAAATGTGGTCAATCTGCTCCTGTGTCGAGTCGGGAGCCACAACAATAATCATGTCAGGTGTACCTTGCCTTAGCCTTTCCCAATGGTGAGTCGCGGGTCCAGTCCGAGCTGGAACGCTTATCCTATGCCTCGATCCTTGCTACGGGAAATGACCCGAGGATATGAATTTCCTTGCAATAGGTTTCAAGGGTTTTAAGGGTTTTCGCGATCTTCGCGTCTTCCTGGTGTCCTTCGAAATCGACAAAGAAGATATATTCCTGCTTGTCGCCTTTGCTTGACCTTGCCGGGAAGGATTCAATCCAGGTGAGGTTGATCTTGGCGGAGCGAAAGATTTCCAGGGCTTCCACAAGGGACCCGGGGTTGTGGGGAACCCGGAAAATCACACAGGTTTTGTCGTGGCCGGTTTTGCCGCACTTGTGATTTCCGATGACAGCGAAACGGGTTTCGTTGTCGGGTTGGTCCTCGATATCGGAAAAAAGGGTTTTCAGGCCGTAATGGACAGCCGCTTCACGGCTTGCGACCGCCGCGGCACCGGGTTCTTTTTGGGCCAGTTCCGCCGCTATGGCTGTGGAGCTGACATCCTTGAGCACGGCTTGGGGAACATTTTTGGCGAGCCAGTTGCGGCACTGGGAAAGAGCTTGTGGTTTTGAGTAAACCCGGCGAATCTCGTTGGGTTCGCAACGAGCCAAAAGGTTGTGGTGAACATTGAGCCTGATTTCCGCGCAAATGATCATTTGGGACATGCGCAGGAACATGTCGAGGGTGTCGGTGACCCGGCCGTCGGTGGAGTTTTCCACAGGCACCACGCCAAAATCGGCATGTCCGCGATTTACCGCCTCGAAAACGGCGGCGATCGAACCCACCGGCACAAACTCGACGGCGGTTCCAAACCGCTCCACGGCGGCGAGATGGCTGAAGCTGTATTCGGGGCCCAGATAGGAGACTTTAAGCACCTTTTGCAGCGCCCGTGATCCCGACATCAGTTCCCGGAATATGGCGCGAATGGTCGCCTGTCCCACGGCTCCACCCATGTTTTTGTGGAGTTGGAGAACATTGGTCAAAACCTCTTCTTCCCTGGCCGGGTTGAAAATTTCCTCGCCCGCCTCGGCTTTGATCCGGCCGATTTCGGCGGCAAGCTGAGCCCGCTCGTTGATCGACTTGATGATTTGTTGGTCGAGTTTGTCGATTTTTTCGCGCGCTGATTTGAGATGGGCAAGAGACTTGGTGGAAAGGGCAGGGGGATTTTTGTCCTGGGAAGGTGCCGGGTTTTGAGCGGATTCGGATTTTCGAGCCATGACTATGTCATCCTGTTTGGAGCGGTCAGCGGCTTGCGGGGAGGGGTTCTGGCCGACCCGGAAAAATCGCTTCGCATTACCCGAAGCGGGCATCCCAAGCCGGGAACAGATTTTTCTGATGGTCTAGGAATTGGCCCCGCCTGCGTCAACAACAGACTGAAGTAGTAGCATAAATTGTCGTTTCCAGGAGGTTGGGCAAGGCAGCAGATTCATCCGAAAAGCTGCCAAAGTGGCACAATGGGAAGTTTGGCGGGGGCTGGAGATGGTGTCTGAGATTTATAAACTATTGTAAATTATGGGTTTGCGACAGGTCTATATTTTTTTGTCTTATCGGCACGCAGTCTGCTTAGGTATATGAAAAGTCCGAGTCATCCCAGTTGCCTTGGGGCCCCCGGTTTCCCCCATCCCTGGTTGGGAACCGCGTGATGGCTTCCGCGCTCTTCGGACAGTTCATGCGCAAGGGCTTGGGATCAAGGAGAATAACATGGCTGAAGAAAAAATCATCGGTATTGACCTCGGTACAACCAACTCCGTGGTAGCCGTGATGGAAGGTGGCGAAGTCAAAGTAATCGCCAATTCCGATGGAAATCGCATTACCCCGTCGGTTGTGGCTTTCACCGACAAGGGCGATCGTTTGGTGGGCGATCAGGCCAAGCGCCAGGCGGTCACCAATCCCCGTCGCACGATCTATTCGATCAAGCGATTCATGGGGCGTCGCCGGAAGGAGGTCTCCGCGGAAGAGACTCTTGTTCCGTACAAGATCGTCGGCGGTCCAGATGATCTGACCAAGGTGGACATCGACGGGAAGGACTACACGCCTCCCGAAATTTCCGCCATGATTCTGCGCAAGCTCAAGGAATCCGCGGAAGCCTATCTTGGGCACACCGTTCGGAAAGCGGTCATCACCGTTCCCGCATACTTCAATGATGCCCAGCGCCAGGCCACCATCGAGGCGGCCCAAATCGCCGGTTTCGACACGGAATGGGAAATCGAGGATCCAGGCACCGGCAAGAAAACCCGCCAGCGCATGCGCATCATCAACGAGCCCACAGCCGCCAGCCTTGCCTATGGCATGGACCGCAAAACCAACGAAAAGATCGCGGTCTTCGACCTTGGTGGTGGTACTTTTGACATCTCCATCCTCGATGTGGGCGATGGCGTTTTCAAGGTCGAATCCACCAACGGCGACACCCATCTTGGCGGTGACGATTTTGACCAGGTCATCATTGATTACATCGCCCAGGAGTTCCAGAAGGAAAACGGAATTGACCTTCGGAAGGATCAAATGGCTCTTCAGCGCCTCAAGGAGGCTGCCGAAAGGGCCAAGAAGGACCTCTCGGGTCAAACCAGCACGGATATCAACCTTCCGTTTATCACAGCCGATGCCTCGGGGCCCAAGCACCTGATGCTCAGCCTTACCCGTGCCAAACTCGAGCAAATCTGCGAAAAGCTGATTGAGCGTTGCAAGGGCCCTGTGCTGCGGGCGCTTGATGATGCCAAGCTCAAGCCTTCGGAGATTGATCAGGTTGTGCTTGTGGGTGGAATGACCCGCATGCCCCGCGTCCAGCAATTGGTCAAAGAGGTCTTTGGCAAAGAAGGTCACCGTGGAGTGAACCCCGACGAAGTGGTTGCGATCGGCGCGGCCATCCAGGGGGCCCAGCTCCTTTTGGGCTCCAAGTCCGAGGTGCTCCTTGTCGATGTTACCCCGCTGTCCCTTGGTTTGGAGACCATGGGTGGTCGCCTGACCCGTTTGATCGAGCGGAACACTTCGATTCCCGTCGAAAAGAAACAAATCTTCTCGACCGCATCGGACAATCAGACCGCTGTGACCATTTCGGTTTATCAGGGTGAATCCGAACTTGCCAAAAGCACATCCAACAGGCTTTTGGGTGAATTCAACCTGGAAGGGATTGCCTCGGCCCCTCGTGGTGAACCACAGATTGAGGTCACTTTCTCCCTCGATGCCAATGGTATCCTCAAAGTCTCCGCCAAGGATCTTGGGACGGGCAAAGAAGCCAAGGTCGAGATCAAGGGCTCCTCGGGCCTTTCCAAGGACGATGTTGACCGGATGAAAAAGGATGCCGAGGCAAATGCCGCGGACGAAAAGAAAAAGATCGAGCTGATCGATGCCCGCAACGAAGCCGATAACACGGCCCACCGAGTGGAGAAACTGCTCAAGGAACAGGGCTCCAAGTTTGGTGACGCAAGTCAATCGGCCCTGAAAGCGGCAATCGAAAAGGTCAAGGATGCGTCCAAGGGCGAAGATGCCGCTGCCATCAAGCGCGCATCAGGCGAATTGCAGGAGGCCTTCAATGCCGCCCTGCAGCATGCCAATGTCTCGGGTGCCGAAGCCGGACAGGCTGAAGGTCCCGGCGGCGCCGCCGGTGGCCCCCAGGGTGGTCAAGGCAAAGGCGGCGACGATGTGATCGACGCCGAATTCGAAGTTAAGAAGTAACACCCGGTACGGCTGAAAAATTTCCAGACACTTGCGCTTTCCCCCAAGGGCGCAAGTGTTTTTTTTGTTTATCACCCTATCTAAATCCTTTGTGATTGTTCCCCTTTCTGAATCCATAAGGACCGGTTCGATGCGCTATTTCAAGGTTCCCCTGATTGCAACGGGAATTGCTTTTGTCCTGTTTATTGTTGTCGGCATCATTGGTTTGGTTGCCATAGACCGAACCGCCCGCAACGATCAGGAAAAAATGACCAGGGGAACCTTGCTTGGTCAGGGTTTGGGGACCCTTTTGTGTTTTGCGGTCGGGCCTTTTTGGATTTTTGCCGCCGCCAAACTGGGAAAAGAGCGCCGGGCTGCTCTCGCAGATAAAAACTCCAAACCAACTAAAAAATCCCGCAAAAACAAGGAAAGCGAATGAGTGGTCTCCCTTTGCCTTTTTGGTTGGTGGATGCCTTTGCAAATGGTCCTTTCACGGGAAATCCCGCCGGGGTTGTGATCCTGAAAGAGGCCCTTCCGGATGAGATTTTGCAAAAAATCGCCATGGAGGTTAACCAGGCGGAGACAGCCTTTCTTCTTGAGCGGGAAAAGATATGGTCCCTCAGGTGGTTCACTCCCACCCTTGAGGTCAATCTCTGCGGACACGCCACTCTTGCCGCGGCCTGGGTGCTTCACAAAAAAACGGGTGGGAATGAATTTCATTTTGACACAAAGTCCGGAAGGCTTTCCTGTTCTATTTCCGGTGGAGAGCTTCGGTTGGATTTTCCCGCCTGGCCCGTTCTCGCCCATCCGATACCCTCCATTGAGGCGGCTCTTTTTCGCGGAAAAATCGTGGCGCCCCATTCTCCCTCCAATGGCATATTGGGAACTTATGTCGCGGGTGATGACTGGATGGTGGAATTGGAGAATGAGGAACTGCTTAGGCGCCTCGATCCCGACCTGATGGCGATCTCCTCCCTTGGTAGGAGGGGACTGGTGGTAACCGCCCGCCCGGAAAATGGGGAATACGATTTCGTATCCAGGTTTTTTGGTCCGCAATCGGGTGTTCCTGAAGATCCGGTCACCGGCTCGGCTCACTGCGCTCTTGGCCCATTTTGGGCGAAAAAACTCGGCAAGAGCAATCTCAGGGGTTTTCAGGCGTCCCGTCGCGGGGGTGAGGTTCGCGTGATTCCCAAAGGGGATCGGGTTGATTTGCTGGGGCGCGCGTTCATCTCCATCGAGGGACAATTAAACCCGGGAAGCGGCTCGTGATTTTTGGCAATCTGAAGGAATGAAATATTGGCATTATTGGGATGTTTTTTAATGACATTGACAGCCATGCCCCCCTGGCGGGAAGTGCAAATCACCTCCGGCGACGAAAATCACATCCTGACCAATATCAATTGTTGGTCGGCGGATGGAAGGTTTATTCT